>DASRZO010000056.1:0-9039 GCA_035686405.1 Pseudomonadales bacterium
CCATCTCGCTGACCAGCAACCAGCCGGACGCCGTGGCGGCGATGTCTTCGGGATTGCGGAATTCGCAGATCGGTTCGATGCCGTCGGCGGCTTTGCAGCCGAGCACCGGCGTCACCGACGACGTGCACCCGGCGACGACGAACAATGCAACGATGCACGCGGCGCGAGTCAAGCCGTCGAGTCGCCAACGACCGCGCAACGGCGCACCGGGAACGAGGGATCGACGATCCGAAGCGCGCTGCAAAACCATCCCGCGCGCGCTAGCGCGCATAGTCCTCGCTTTCACCGAGCTTGAAGTCCAAGCGGCTGACGAGACCTTTTGATTCGACGGCCTTGCCGTCGACCACCGCCGGATGGAATTTCCAGGTGCGCACGGCGTTCAACGCCGCTTCGTCGAAGATGCCTTGCGGAACCGACTCGACGACGTGCGCGTTCGCGACGGTGCCGTCGACGGTCACGTCGTATTGCACGCGGACGTAGCCTTCGACCTTCTTCAGGTGCGCGCTCTCGGGATACGTCATGCCGCCGGCGGACATCACTTCCGGCGGCCGACTCGGGTTCGACATGCACGCGGCGAGCAGCAACAGCGCGGCCGCAAGCGAGAGTGAGCGCGTCACGCCGCGCACCCCGCACGCAACACGAGATATTGCCTGTCCGGTGCGTCGCACGGTCCCGGCTCCTTGCCTTGCGGGTACGAGATCGCACCGTCCGGCGCGTACTGCAGGATGTACGACTTGCGCACCTCTGCCGTCATGTTGGGGCCGGTGCGGTGCGGCGTCAGACTCGAAAACACGACGATCGAACCGGCCGGCGCCTCGACCGGCACCGCCCCCTCGACGTCGGCGAGGCAGCAGAAGCCGAGCGTCGTCCAGTCGTGCTTCAGCGTGCCTCCGCGATGCAGGCCCGGCACCACCCACGGACAGCCGTTGGCGATCGTCGCGTCGGTCAACGCGATCCAACACGTCAAATACTGCTGCGGTTCCGTATACGTGTAGCCGTTGTCTTGATGCCACGGGAACTCCTTGTCCGCTTCGGGCTTTTTGTACACCGATTGATCCCAATACAGCCGCACGTCGGCGCCGATCAGGTCGTGACACAGATCGAGCAATACCGGGTGCTTCGAGAATTTTTTCAGCGCCGCCGACTGCGCGACGAGGTGCGGCCGGAACGTGATCTCGCCGGCCCGTGCGATACCGAACGTGCCGTTCTCGCGCGTGCGCAGGAACGCTTCCGTCTGCGCCTCCAGCGGGTCGATGGCGGCGATCACCGCGGCGACCTCGTCCGGCGTGAACGCATTGCGCACCAGCACGAAACCGTTGTCGCCGTACGCGCGCGCCTCGGCCGCCGTCAGGCGGCGAAACGGCGGATCGGGCTGTTGCCAACGAAAGTCGGTGTTGCGCGGATGGCGTTCGTAGCGCATCGGTCGGATCAGCGGCGTCGAGTGGCGCCGATTGTAAACCGTTCGCGCGCCAAGTCTTGCGGCCGCCATTCGCTCGTTCGATACGGCCGGATCCGCCAGCCGAATTCGTACGCGCCGGCGCCGATGCGATAGCGCGGCAGCGTGTCGGGTCCGCACGCGCCGGTGCCGACGCCGCGATTGCGGTGATCGAGGTGTACGTCGATCGCGTCGTTGCGCGTCAGATCGACGGTGTGTCGGGCGGCGTACAGATCGTCCGCCGTGAAATGGCTGACCGAGAACTGTGCCGGCGCGTCGCTCTGGAACAACACCCCGATCGCAGCGTCGGCGAGTGCGAACCAACGCACGTCGGTGTGGTTGCCGTGTTCCTGCGGGGTCACGTACGGCACGTATTCGGCGTCGACGGTCGACGCGTAGCGGCCGAGCGGATAGCCGAAATTGCGGTCCTCGTAGTTCTCTTCCGGACCGCGGCCGAAGTACTGCAATTGCTCCAAGCCGCCGCGCAGCCTGAGCAGCAAACCGAGCCGCGGCAGGTCGTCGAATTCGCGCGGCACGTCGATGCGTTGCGACACGTACAACTCGCCATTGCCCGCGACCCCCCAACGCTCGCGTTGGCGAATCGGCGCCGCGACGCCGTATGCGCGATGCGACACCGTCCGTTCGAGTTCGAACGCGCCGCCGCGCGAGCGGACTTTGACGTCGTCGACCGTCGCGCGAACACGATCGAGCCGCCACGCCTGCCAGCGCGGCAACACGCCGCCGACGTGCGGTGCGAGGCGCGTGCCGTCGTTGTCGGTCGGCGCCCGCCACACGGTGAAGCGCGGCGCCGCCGCCAGCAGCGCGCGCTGCGCGAACGACAACTGCGTCAGCGCGCCGCTCGTCGCGTCGAACCGCGCGACGACATCGCCGGCGCCGACGTCGATGCGCGCACCGGTCGTCGTCACGCAGACGGCTTCCTGCACGCGGCGCGGGCGTCGCGGCGCCGCGCGCTCGAGTTCGAATTCGTCGAAGCCGACCTGGTGGCCGGCGTCCGCCCAAGACGTGCCGCGCTTCAGCTCGTAGACGAGCCGCACGCTCGCGACCTGCGCCGGCTGCAATTCCGGCGCCGGCAACGGCAACGTCACCGCGCGCGACTTACCCGGCGCGATCGCCGGCACCGCGACGCGTCGCTCGGCGACCGGCGCGCCGTCGACCAACGCGATGGCGCGCACGCGGTAGCGGCCGCTATCGCCGAAGGCGC
This sequence comes from Pseudomonadales bacterium, assembly GCA_035686405.1. GTDB lineage: Bacteria > Pseudomonadota > Gammaproteobacteria > Pseudomonadales > Azotimanducaceae > DATJGR01. The sequence continues at coordinate 2,658 of DASRZO010000056.1, forward strand.
TGCGGTTCTCGATCTCGATCCGCAGCGGTTTGCGCGAAACCAGCCGTGCGCGCAGCGGCTGCGCGATGCGGTGGTGTTCCCAGATGCCGGGATGCGGCGTGCGATCGGGAAACACGACGCCGTTGCAGCAGAAGTTCGCATCGTTCGGCTCGTCGCCGTAGTCGCCGCCGAAGCCGTAGTACGCGCGCCCGTGCGCGTCGTGTTCGAGGAACGCTTGATCGACCCAGTCCCAGATGAAGCCGCCCTGCAAACCCGGCCGCGCTTCGATCAAATCCCAGTAGTCCTTCAAGCTCCCGTTCGAGTTGCCCATCGCATGCGAGTACTCGCACATGATCAGCGGCTTGTCGCCGCGATAGCGCCGGCTCCACGTGTCGAGTTCCTCGATCGACGGATACATCGGCGCAATGACGTCCGACGCCGGCACGTCGATGCCGTGCGACGCAACGCCGCGCGCGGTCGGCTCGCCGTGGAACGCCGGCCATGCGGTGAACAACGCGCCTTCGTAGTGCAGCGGCCGGCTCGGCTCGTTCGACCGCGCCCATGCCGCCATCGCATCGTGCACGGCGCCGTAGCCGCTCTCGTTGCCGAGCGACCAGAACACGATCGACGGATGGTTGCGGTCGCGCTGCACCATCCGCTGGAAGCGCGTCATGAAGGCGGTCTCGTAGCGTGCGTCGTGGACGAGGCTGCGGATGCGCGCGTGGCTCTCGATGTTCGCTTCGTCGACCACGTACAAACCGAGCTCGTCGCACAGGTCGTAGAAGCGGTGGTCGTTCGGATAGTGCGCCGTGCGCACGGCGTTGAAGTTGAAGCGCTTCATCAGCACGAGGTCTTCGCGCATGTCCTCGATGCCGAACGTCTTGCCGTGCACCGGGTGGAACTCGTGCCGGTTGACGCCGTAGATGTACACGCGCTCGCCGTTGATCAGCAGTTGCTTGTCCCGAATCTCGATGCGCCGAAAGCCGGTGCGCTGCGCCACCGCCTCCACGACCTTGCCGTTCGGCGCCACCAACTCCGCGACGACTCGATACAGATTCGGCGTCTCGTGCGTCCACGGCTCGATGCCGCCGAGCTCGACCGACGCGCGCACCGTCGAACCCGTGTGCAGCACCGACGAGACGGACGAAGCGCGATGCGAGTGGTGGCGATAGAACGGCACTTCGCCGCCGAGCTCCTTCTTCGTCAGCGCACGGCCGTCCAACGATTCGACCGAGTAGCGCAGCGACCAGCCGGGGCCGACGTCGCCGCCGACGTCGCCCGCGATGGTCAACGTACCGCGCCGGTAGTCGGCGGTGAGCCCGGCGGTCAACCGCAGATCGCCGATGTACGTCGCACCGGTGCAATACAACTCGACACTGCGGTGAATGCCGGGTTGCCACCACTGGTCCTGATCCTCGATGTACGTCGCGTCGGACCAACGAATCACCATCAACGCGAGCAGATTCTCGCCGCGCCTCAAGTGCGGCGTTAGGTCGAACTCGGCCGGCAACCGCGAATCCTTCGAGAGCCCGACGAACTCGCCGTTGAGGTGCACGAGCAGCACGCTATCGGCGGAGCCGACGTGCAGTACTACGCGCCGGCCGCGCCAATGCGCGGGCACGTTGAACGTGCGGCGAAACAGTCCCGCCGGATTGCGCTTCGGCGTCGACGGCGGTTCGCCCGCGAACGGCATCACGACGTTCGTATATTGCGGATAGTCGTAGCCCTGCCGCACCCACGTACCCGGCACGCGGATCTCGTCCCAGCGTGAATCGCTGCGGTCCGGCGAGGCGAAGTCCGCGGGTGCATCGAACGGCGACTCGACGAACTTGAAACGCCACGTGCCGTCGAGCGACAGCCGCCACGGCGAATCGCCGCCGTCGCGCGCGGCCGCGGCCGTCGGATACGACACGAGCGGCACGTGCATCGGCAGTCGATTGAGCGCGACGCACTCCGGCAATTCCCACACCGGCGTATTTCCGACCACCAACATCCGCGAGTCCCGCTCCGAAAAGCGCGTAGCCTGACGGCCGCCCTGCGTTCGCGCAACGGCCGAACGCCGCAGCGGGCCGCTCGCGGACACCGCCACTCGCGCGCAACGCACGTCGCGACCGCGCTGCCGCGACGCCGAATCCATACGGACAAACGGGTAGACGCGCGTCGCAAAGCACACGCCGGCGCAATGCACCGGTCGCCGCCTTTCGTTTATCCTTCGCCGCCTCATGAAGCGTCAGAAAGTGCTCGTGCTGTATCTCGCCGATTCCGCGCTGGACTCGAGCGTGATCGCGTGGTCGCAGTACGACGGTACCGGCCGCGACGAGCACATGGCCGGCGACTCCGAACAGCCGCCATACCCGAGCGGGCTCGCGGCATTGCGCGACGGTTGGCGACTGATCCAAATGTCGCAGTTGCAACCGCACGCCCCGGGCGCAGAATTCACGACGGCGTATCTGAAGTACGAATTCCTGTTCGAACAGTGGGTGGACGGCGATGGCTGACCGAATCTTGTTGAACTCGCGGCAGATGGCGACGTTCGTCGCGCGCGGTTTCTTGCGCTTCGACGCGGTCGTACCGGACGACATCAACCAGCAGTTCCTCGATGAAGTCGGCCGTCCGCCGCAACCCGGCGACAACGTCAAGAAGGTATACGCGAAGCTGTTGTCCGGCAGCGGCATTCCGACGGTCGCGGCCGGCACGCCGCTCGACGAAACGTATCCCGGCAGCTGTGCGGTGTCGCGTTTGCTCGAGTTGCCGCTCGTGCGCGGTGCGATCGAGAGCTTGGTCGGACCGAACCCGCGCTTCGATCACCACTTCCTGCACGTGACGTTTCCGCCGGAGTTCTACGCGGCGCGCGGCGTGCCGAACGTGTCGCAGCACACGCACCAGGATTCGACGATCGACCCGCGCCGCGCGTTCGACCTGCAGATCATGTACTACCCGCACGCGGTGACGCCGGAAATGGGCGGCACGCGCTTCGTGCCGGGCACGCATCTGCGTATCGTCAGCGAAGCGGCGGTCGGGCGTTATCAGAACATCCGCGGTCAACAACACGTCGTCTGTCCGGCGGGAACGCTGTTGTTCCTGCACCACGGCATTTGGCACGGCGGCGGCGTGAACAAGTCGAACGAGCTGCGCTACATGTTCAAGATCCGCATCAACCCGACCGTGCGGCAAGAACGGCTGTGGGACACCTCCGATCTCGGCAACGATCACCACGAACAGCGGCCGATCTTCCTGTTGAAGGAAGCGCCGGACCCGAACAGCGTGCACACCATCCTGACGACGCCGGAGCCGTGGTTCGAAGCGGACACCGGCCGCCTCGAATACCTGAACCGCATTCGGCTGTGGCGCTACGTACTCGGCGACGAGCGCTTCGATGCCGACTATTGGTTGACCCGAATCGAAAACGAACCGATCGCGAGCGCCGCGTCGTGAGCGCCGACAAGCCCAACAAACCGGCAGAGGCGGACGACGCGCCGCTGACGTTCTGGCAGATCGCCGGCAGCACGATCGCGGCGGCATTCGGCGTGCAGAAACGCGCAAACCGCGAGCGCGACTTCGCGCGCGGCAAGCCGCTGCACTTCATCATCGCCGGCATCGTGTTCACGGTGGTGTTCGTGCTGATCGTCGTGACGGTCGTGCAACTGGTACTACGCAACGCATCGTGAGGCTCACGATCTTCGGCGCGTCCGGCCAGACCGGCCTGCACCTCGTTGCACAAGCGCTCGAGCTCGGCCACAACGTCACTGCGTTCGTGCGTGATCCCGCGTCCTTCGCACCGCGTCACGCGAACCTCGACATCGTCGTCGGCGACGTCGGGGTCGCCGACGACGTCGCGAGCGTCATCAACGGCCAGGACGTCGTATTGCTCGCGCTCGGCGTGAAGATGGGCGTCGCCGATCAGGTGTGCACGATCGCGACCGCGCACGTCGTGCCGGCCATGCAACAGTTCGGCGTGCGCCGGCTGATCAACATCGGCGGCATGGGCACCGGCCCTGCGCGCAATCAATTGAGCGCGTTCGGCAAGTTCGTCGCCGGCGGTTTGCGCCTGCTCGATCGTCACGCGTTCCGCGACAAAGAAAGCCAGGAAGTGCTGATCCGCAACAGCGATCTCGACTGGATCAACGTCTGCCCGCCGTGGCTGACGAACGGGCCGCGCACCGGCGTCTACCGCTTCGGCTGCGACCTGCGCCCGCCGGTCACCGCGAAGATCTCGCGCGCCGATCTCGCGGATTTCATGCTGAAGCAGATCATCGATCCGACCTTCGTCGGCAAGGACCCGATTCTCTACTACTGACGCGACGATCGCTCACCACGCACCTGCCTTCGCCTCGCGGACGAGCGCATCGAGGCGACGGTAGTTGCGACTCGCACGTCCGATCATCCGGCTGCCGATCATTGGTGCAGCGGCAAATACTCGCGGTAGAAATCGAGCACCCGCTCATCGTAAGCACTGCCGGCCTGCGCGCGCAGACCGCGGTGCCCCGCCCCTGTGACCTTCCAAAATTGCTTTGGCTCGCCGGCAGCGGCATAGAGCCGCTCCGCCAACGCAAGCGGCGCCATCGCATCGGACTCGCCCTGAATGAGCAGTATCGGGCGAGGCGAGATCCGTTGAATGACGTCGATCGGCCACGTGCCGCCCGCGCGAATCGTCGACCAGTCGGCACCCTGGCGATAGTAGAAGAGCGCGACCATCAAATTGATCGCCGGCCGCGGCAACCACTGCAGCGCCGGATTCGCCGACATCATGTCGGCGAGATTGGTTCCCGTACCCTGCGCGATCACGACCCCGATACGAGGATCGCGCGCCGCCGCGACGATCGCGCTGATGCCGCCCTGTGAACTTCCGATCACGCCGAAGCGCGAGAAGCCGCGGGTCGTCATGTAGTCGACTGCGCTGGAAACGTCTTCGGATTCACGCATGCCGAGACTCATGCCGAGTCCGTGGCCGTCGCTGATGCCGTGCTCGCGGTCGTCGAATAGAAGAACCGGATACCCGGCCGCGTGCAGGGCCGGGACGAGATCGAGAAAGCTGCGCCGATCCGATCCGCCGCCGTGCACGGTGACGATCGCCGCGTCGGTTTCGGCGTTGCCGGGAACGAACCAACCGCGAAGCGTCTGACGGTCGACGGCCGGAAACTCCACCGAATCGAACGGAATACCGAAGTTCTGCAGCGGATCGACGGCGCCGTCGCGCGGCAGCAGGCCTTGCGCCGGAGTCCTCAGTGCGTAGAAGCCGGGCCGCATCATCTGCTCGGTCACGTAGAACGACAGCGCGACGAATGCGGCCGCCACGACCAGCAACGCCGCACCCGCATATTTCACGAGCTTCATGCGTCCCCCGGCGAGTCCGTGTCAGTCAAGGCAGTGCTGCGTCGTGCACTAGGGCTCGCTCAGTCGCTGCTGCACGTCGCCGTCGAGCGGCGGCTTCGCATTCGCGTCGAGATGACCTTTGCCCGGCACGTGATTGACCTCGAGGCGCGTGCCGCACGGATCCTCGAACAACACCGAGTAGTAGCCGGGCGCCCACGGATCGTGTTGCGGTCCGTGCACGATGCGCGCGCCGTGCTCGGCGACGAATTTCGCGACGGTGTCGACGTCTGCGTTGCTGCGCGCGCGCAAACACAGGTGGTGCAGACCGGCGCGATATTGATCGAACGCCGTGCCTGCATGCTCTTTCGACGCCGCGCGCACGCCGATGCCGGTGCGGCCGCCGATGCAGTAGTACAGCTCGTCGGTGTCGACGAGGCACACCATGCCGAAGAACGGCAGCAGCGCGCCATAAAAAGGTCGGCAGCGCGTGAAGTCCTGCACCGTGATGTAGATGTGGGCGACGCCGTTGATGTCGATGGCCATGTGAGTCGTGTCCGGAGCTTTCTCGGGATGCGCTACGCGCCATTCTGCGCGAACGCGTACACCGGCACTAGGCGCGCGCGACGATGCGGTCCAGTTCGGCGCGCGCGTCCGCGATCGCGCGAAACAGCCGGAACTGACTGCGCGCCCGCACCAAGTTGTGTTGCGGATGAGCGACGCGAAAGTAGGTGTCGCCATCGAGGTAGTCGATCAAGAAACGCAGCGACAGCATGTATGCCATGTACGCCGCGACCGATCCGAGGGCCGCGCGCAAGTCCGGCGTCACGAGATCGCCCGCGCCGCGGACGTAGCCTTGCGCGAGCGCGCCGAAGCGCTCGACCGAGAACGCGATATCCGGCGCATCCTCGGCGCCGATCGCCGCCGCCGACCGTACCAAGTCGCCGAAATCCCAACTGAGCGCGCCGACCATCACCGTATCGAGATCCAGCACCGCGCGTACGCGATCGTCCGCATCGAACAGCAGATTGGTGACTTTGCCGTCACCGTGAATCATGCCGCGCGGACCGAGCGCTTCCCCGGCGACGCGCGC
>DASRZO010000057.1:0-7621 GCA_035686405.1 Pseudomonadales bacterium
CCCGAGAGCCGAGCGGGATCGAGATCGACGCGCACTTGGTCCATCGGCGCGCCGATCGTGTAGACGTCGCGCGTGCCGGGCACGCGCTGGATCTCGGTCTGCAACGTCCGCGCGACGTGCGCGAGGTCGATCGCGCTGCGATCCGGCGCTTTGCTCCACAGCGTCAGCGTCAGGATCGGCACGTCGTCGATGCCCTTCGGCGACACCAACGCCTCGCCGACACCGAGCGCCGGCGGTTGCCAATCGCGATTCGAGTACACGGCGTTGTACAGGCGCACGATCGCGTCGTTGCGCTTTTGCCCGACCTTGAACTGCACCGTCAGGATCGCGAGGCCCGGTCGCGCGACGGAATAGAGATGATCGACGCCGGTGATCTCCGACAGGATCTGTTCCATCGGGAAGACGACGAGATTCTCGACGCGCTCGGCGCTCGCGCCGGGGAACGGTACGCGCACCGTCGCGAACGTCACGTCGATCTGCGGTTCTTCTTCGCGCGGGGTGATCAACGCGGCGAGCACACCGAGCAGCAGTGCGCCCAATGCGAGTACCGGCGTGAGCGTGTTGCCGAGGAACGCGCGGGCGACGCGTCCGGCGAAGCCGAGGCGTTCGGGTTCGCCGGGTTCAGCCATTGGGCCGCGTGGCGGTGCGCAATTGCGCGAGTGCGGCGGCGGGTTCGCGGATCAACCGTTCGCCTTCGTCGACGCCGGCGAGGATTTCGACGCGACCCTCCGGCAGACGGTGGCCGAGCTTCACCTGCCGCAGCATCGGCCGGTCGTTTGCATCGAGCACGTACACGGCGATCAACTCGCCGCGTTCGACGACAGCCGTCTCCGGCACCAACAGTTGTGCGGAGGCGCCGGTCGCGAATACCGCCTTCACGAACATGCCGGGCCGCACCGCGGTCGTGCCTTTCGGCAGTACCACGCGCGCGCGGAACGTGTTCGAGAGCGGTTCCGCGACGGGGAACACCGTCACCGACTGCGCCGGCACGTGCGTGCCGTCGACGTCGATCCACGCGGATTGCCGCGCGCGTATCGCGTCGGCGAGCGACTGCGGTACGTCGACGACGACGCGCAGATCGTCGAGCGAGACGCCGCTCATCAGCGGCGAGCCGGGGCTCACCGATTCGCCCACGGTGACGAAGCGCTTCGTGACGACGCCGCCGTACGGCGCGCGCACCTCGGTGTAGCTGACGCCTTCGCGCGCGCGGTCGACCGCCGCGCGCGCCGCCGCGACTTGCGCGCGCGCCGCGTCGCGCGCGGCGACGGCGTCGTCGAGCGTCGCCTTCGGCACGACGCGGCGCGCGTACATGTCGTTCAGGCGTTCGTACGTCGCACGCGCGGCGGCGTCGCGGGCGATCGCCTCCTCGAGCGCCGCTTCCGCGCGATCTAGGTCGGCGCGTTGTTCCTTGCCGCGCAGACGCACGATCACCGCGCCGGCGGGAACCACGTCGTCGACGTCATAGAGGATTTCGCCGACGCGCCCGGACGTCTGCGCCGACACCGTCGCTTCGTTCACCGCCTCGACGACGCCGTTCAGCGTGCGCACGACGGGTATTTCGGCGCGCTGCACGGTGACGGTGTCGAATGCGGGTCCGCTCGGGGCCGCGGCCGCCGCGCTCGTTGCGAGCAGTGCCGCGAACGCCAACGACATCGCGAAGTGGCGCCTCGGCGTGCGGTGCGGCGACGCCACGCCGCGAGCGAGCACCGTAACAGCCGCGCGTCGGCCGCGCGTCATCTACGGCCGCACTTCGTAGTACAGATTGCTCGGATCCTCGAAGTCGTGCGGTTTGAAGCGCGTGAAGCCGGCTGCGCGCACCATCTTCTCCGCGACTTCCGGATTGAAGCCGAGCGTGCCGAGCCCGGCGCCGCCCGGCTCCGACAGCGCCGACGACATGCACGCCGACACCGAAAACCCGTAGAACATCGCGAGCATCGGGTTGCGCATGTTCGTCTTGAAATCCGGCGTCGAGCGGATGTCCTTGATCAGCCACGTACCGTCGGGCTTCAAGGCTTTGCGGATCGATTCGATCACCGCGCCGGGCCGCGTCATGTCGTGCAGACAATCGAAGGTGATCACGAAGTCGTACGTCGGCTCCTTCGGCAGCGCTTCGCCGCTTGCGACGAACGCCTGCATGTTGCCGAGATTGCGCTCGCGCACCTTCGTGTTGCAGTTGGTGATCGCGTGGCTGCTCGGGTCGTAGCCGTGGAAGGTCGATTGCGGGAACGCTGCGGCCATGCTCGCGAGCGCGAGGCCGCTGCCGCAACCGACGTCGGCGACCGTCGCCCCGCGTTCGAGTTTCGCCTGCACCCCCTCGAGCGCCGGGATGATCTTCGGCACCAGCGCCTGGCGCACCCACGGCCCGAGCATGCGTTCGGTGCGGTGCGCCGCGTTCGCGCCGAGCTGTTCGTAGCTGAGGCCGATGCCGGTGCGGAACGCGTCGCACAGCTTCTCGACGATCTCCGGCGTCGACGCCGGCGAGAACGCGCCGGCCGCGAAGGCGAGGCTGCTCGATTCGTCGGCGAGCACCGCCGCGCCGACCGGTGTGAGTTCGAAACGATCGGGATCGTGATAGTCGAGCAGACGCGCCGCGGTCTGGCCGCGCAGCCATTCGAGCAACCAGCGTTCCTTCAAACCGGTGCGCGCGGCGAGATCGGCGGCGGAGAGCGGTCCCGCGCCGTTCATCGCGCGATAGAGCCCCAGCCGATCGCCGATGTGAATCATCAGCGACACCATTTCGCCTTGCTTGAAGCTCCAGACGTTGAACGAATAGCGTTTCAGCGCATCCGGATCGATCGCGGCGTCGGTCATGTCTGCCCCCTTGTCACGTGGTTAGCGGTGCTCCGGCCAGATAGTTGTCCATGAGCCCGTTCAGTAGACCCGGCTGCGTCGGACGCCAGCCGATGCGGCGCTGTGTCGCTGCGCTGGAGGCCGGCATGTCGCTCGACGCCATCGCCGCGAACCAGCCGAAGTGATCGGCGGAGGCCGCGGGGTCGACGCTGCGGGTCGGAACGCCGAGCTTAGCGCCGATCGCCTCCGCGATGGACCGCAGCGTCACGCCTTCTTCGCCGACCGCGTGCAGCCGCTCGCCGGGTTCGGCGCGTTCGAGCGCGAGGCGAAACAGATGCGCCGCATCGCGTCGGTGCACGGCGGGCCAACGATTGAGGCCGTCGCCGACGTACGCGGACACATGGGTTTGCTGCGCCGTCGCGACCAACATCGACACGATGCCTTGTTGTCCGACGTCGTGCACGGACGGCGGCAGACGGACGACGGCCGAGCGCACGTTCCTAACGCTCGCATCGAGCGCGAGCTGTTCGGGGCGACCGCGAACGCCGAGCACACCTTCCGTCTGCGCGGGGTCGGCCTCGGTGCTGGCGCGCCCATACGTGCCGGCCGTCATACCCGACGTCACGATCAGCGGTTTGCCGGTGCCGGCCAATGCATCCGCCAGCGCGGACACCGCGCGCAGATCGGCCTCGCCCATCTCGACGTACTTCGAGAAGTCGTGGCCGAACGCGCAGTGGATGACGCCGTCGCTCGCACGCGCGGCCTCGGCGAGGCGTGCGGGGTCGGCGACGTCGCCGCGCTGCACGTCGACGCCTCGGCTCGCGAGCGTCTGCGCCGCCGCATCGCTGCGCGCTAGACCGACGACGCGGTGACCCGCCGCGCGCAGTTCTTCGACGACGATCGACCCGATGAATCCGGTTGCACCGGTGAGGAATACACGCATCGCCAAGACCTCCAAGTATCCAAGTGGTTGCGGGAGACAAACCTCCCTCGCGCGGCCTATCCTCGTAAAGTCGTGTCGTCATCATAGTGAGATTGCTAACAGGATGAGTGAGCCGCGAACCGGCGAGAACCGTCTCGGTCTGTTCCTGCGCGACCGCCGCGCGAAGCTCGATCCCGCCGCGTTCGGTTTTCCGACGCAGCGGCGCCGCACGGCGGGGTTGCGGCGCGAGGAGGTGGCGCAGCGCGCGAAGATCAGTCCGACCTGGTACGCCTGGCTCGAGCAAGGCCGCGGCGGTGCGCCGTCGGCGGAGGTGCTCGACCGGATCGCGCATGCGCTGATGCTCACCGAAGTCGAACGCGAACACCTGTTCGTGCTCGGTATCGGCCGGCTGCCCGATGCGCGCTATCGGAAAACACCCGGCGTCACGCCGCGGCTGCAGCGGGTGCTCGATGCGTTGAACCCGAGCCCGGCGCTGTTCCGGACGGCGACCTGGGACGTCGTCGCGTGGAACGAAGCCGCGACTGCGATGTTGGTCGACTACGGTTCGCTGCCGCCGGAGCAGCGCAACATGCTGCGCTTCGTGTTCCTCGACCCGCGCGCCCGGGCCGCGCACTACGACTGGGACAGCGTGGCGCGGCTGGTGTTGAGTTCGTTTCGATTGGATGCGGCGCGTGCCGGCGCGGCCGCAGAGGTGCAGCCGCTGGTCGACGAACTGCGGCGGCTCAGTCCCGAGTTCGACGCGATGTGGCGCGACAACGCCGTCCTCGGCGCGCACGGCGATGCCGTGAAGCACGTGCGCCATCCGCTGCTCGGGCCGATCTCGTTCGAGTTCTCGGTGTTTGCCGTCGACGGCCGGCCCGATCTCAGCCTGCTCGTCTACAACCCGCTGACGCCGGCCGATGCGCAGCGGATTGCGGCGATGGCGCCGGGTCGAACGTCGGCGAAGCGCGCGCGGCGACGCGACTGAATCGCGCACGCACCGGCGCGGCCCTCATTTCGCCGCCTTGGCGGGCTCGAACATGCCGAACTGCTTCGCGGTGGCGCGCGCCCGCATGCGGCGCGACATCTTCGACATCATCCAGACCATGAATTTGCCCGGCGGCCCGACGTAGTAGTGCGCCTTCGGCTTGCGCACGGTGACGACCTCTTCGACCAGTTCGGCGAGCGTCTCCGCGGGCCACGCTTGGGCGACGCCGGCGTCGAAGATCTGGGCGAAGCGGCGATACGCTGGGCCGAATGCGGTGTTGTCGTAGCGCGCGAAATCGCTCGGGTCGCTGTCGCGGATCGCCGATTGAAAGAACCCGGGCGCGATCACGATCACGTCGACCCCGTACGGCAACAGTTCGGCGCGCGCGGAATCGGACGCCGCTTCGAGGCCGCGTTTCGCCGCGCCGTAGGCGCCCATGAACGGTGCGCCCATCAACGCGCCGACCGAACTGATGTTGACGATGCGGCCCGGCGTGCCGACCAGCGCGGGGTCGACGCCGAGCAGCGGCATGAACGCCTGCATCACGCGCAGCGGACCGAGCAGGTTCACGTCGACCACGGTCGCGATGTCGTCCATCGGCTGAAACATCAGCGGCGCGTTCGAGCCGATGCCGGCATTGTTGATCAGCGCCATCAAACGCCGGCCGCCGAGCCGGTTGCGCACTTCGCGCGCCGCTTGCCGAATGGCCGCTTCGTCGCGGACGTCGAACACGAGGCGGTGAAAGTGGTCGCCGAGTTCGTAGTACAAGCGATCGGCGTCGGCCGGCTTGCGCGTGCTGCCGAACACTTCGTAGCCGCTCGCGAGGAAGCGTTTCGTGATCGCGAGGCCGATGCCCGTCGATACACCGGTGACGACGATGACGCCGCGCGTCTCGGCGAGTGACATGTGGTTCCCCTCGGTGCGATCCGTCCGCCAACATACGCGGCCGACACCGCGCGTGCCATCGGCGGTCGCGCCGCTATTGGCCGAGCACGTTCAGCACTGCTTGCCTTCGCTCTTCGCGCACGACGTGCACCGCGCGGGCGAGCGCGGCGTCGAGTTCGTCGCGCGTCGTCACGCGTTCGCCGTAACCGCCGGATGCTTCGACGTAGCGCTCGAGCGCGGGAATCGGCGCCAGGTCCGACAGCGACGGGCCGCGCTGTGCGCGCCACTCGCCGTGCGGGTACACGAGCCGCGTCGCCGCGTCGACCGCGCCCCAGCGCGCGTTGTTGTACACGACGGTGAGCACCGGCAACTCGTAACGCGCGGAGACGTGGTGGCACGCCGCGGGGTTTGCGAAGAGATACGCGCCGTCGCCGATCAACGCGACGCACGTCGCGGCGGGCGCCGCGAGCTGTGCGCCGAGCGCCGCCGGCAGCGCCCAACCGAGTCCGCCGGCCGGCGACAGATAGAAGTACGTCCGCGGCTGCGTCCGCGCGAGCGCGGCCGGCGGCGCCCAGTATTCGTTGAAGATCAACGCGTCTGCGCCGACGGCTTCCGCCACCGCGGCAGCGACGACGTCGCGGCCGAGCCCGGCCGTTGGCGAGATCGGCGCGGGACGCCGGCGCGCGGCCGCCGCTGCGACCCGTTGCCGCCGCCCGTCGACGTCGCGTCGGTCGAACGCTTCGAGCGCCGTCGCGAGCGCATCGAAGAACGCCGCTGCGGTCGATGTGATGGTGAGGTCGGACCGATGCGTGCGCAGCGGAATGCGCGCGAACGCCGGGTCGACGCCGACGTGCGCGACGAACGCATCGGCGCGCGGTGCGGTGGCGGCCTGCAGCCACGGCACGTCGCATTCGACGAAACAGACGACGTCGGCGTCGGCGAATACCGCGCCGAGGTCGTAGCCGAGATGCAGCGGATGCCCGGCCGGAAAGTTCACGTAGCGCGCCTGTTCTTCGGCGTAGCCGATGCCGAACCGATCGCACAACGCGACGAGCGCGGCGACGGCGGCCGGATCGGCGCCGCTCGTCGCCGCCACGATCACCGGCAGCGCCGCGTGCGCGATTCGCTGCGCCAACCGCGCGACGGCCGGCCGATCCGGCTGAGGGGCGCTCGGAATCGGTAGCGGTGCCGACGCTGCGCGCGCACCCGCCGCGGCCGGCAGCGCGAGCACCTCGCGCGGCAGCGTCAGATACACCGGCCCGGCGGGTTCCGCCTGCGCGAGCGTCAGCGCGCGATCGACCACGTCGCCGACCTGCCGCGCGTCGCGCAATTCGTAGTCCCACTTCACGAGCTCGCGCACCATGCCGGCCTGGTCGAACATCTCCTGGCCCCAGTGGATGCGCATGTCGCGCGCGCCGAGCGCGCCGGCTTCGAAGAGCGGCGAGCGGCCGGCCGTCAACACGATCGGAATGCGGTCGCGGGCGGCGTTCAGCAACCCGCAAATCGCATTCGCGGTGCCGACGCTGGTGTGCAGCATCAACGCCTGCGGTTGGCCGCTGACGAGATACGCGCCGTGCGCCATACCAATCGCGAGGTTCTCGTGCGTCGCGATGATCGGCGCCGGGAACGGCGCTGTGTTCGAATCGTGATGGCGGCCGTACGCTTCGACGAGCGGCGCGAAGTCGGTACCGGCGTTGACGAACAAGCGCTCGATACCGCGCGCGCGCAGCGTCGCGAGGTAGTGTTCGGCGACGCTCGCAAACGGGGACGCTGCCGACATCGCATTCGAGGTTCGTGTAGGACGCGCGATCGTTGCACCGCCCCAGCGACCGTGCAAGGCCGCGTGCTGAAACATATGCTCGACCGTGCCCGAAGGAGTATGGTCGGCAGTCCGGGGTGCGAGTGCAGTCGAGGAGCTTGCGAGCGAGCTCCGAAGGGAGAGACACGATGGCGAACAACGGTCCGCACGATCCGGCGGCGACCTTTCGGGAACTCGTGACGACGTGGGAGCGGAACATCAATTCGCTCGCCAACCA
>DASRZO010000058.1:0-7117 GCA_035686405.1 Pseudomonadales bacterium
CTGTCGTGCCCGATCGGCTTCAAGAACAGCACCGACGGCTCCGTACAGGTCGCCGTGGACGCGGTGAAGTCGGCCCATCACCCCCACATCTTTCTATCGGTCACGAAGCAAGGCCGCTCGGCGATCTTCTCCACGTCCGGCAACGACGACTGCCACATCATCCTGCGTGGCGGCGGCGGTCGGCCGAACTTCGACGCCACGTCGATCCACCGTGCGGCACGGCTGCTCGGCGACGCGCGGCTGACGCCGAAACTGATGGTCGATATGAGCCATGCGAACAGCAACAAGCAGTATCAGCAACAGATCACGGTGAACGCCGACATTTGCCGGCAACTCGCCGCCGGCGAGCAGCGCATCATGGGCGTGATGATCGAAAGCAACTTGCGCGAAGGACGGCAGGACATCGGCGACGGCCATTCGCTCGTCTACGGCCAAAGCGTCACCGACGCGTGCATCGGATGGGATGATTCCGTGCAATGCCTGGAAGCGCTCGCGGAAGCGGTGGCGAAACGCAACGGACCATTGCGCGTCGTGCGCGACGACGATCAGGACGACGCGGCGTCGGCATAGACCCACGAATCCATTGCGGCCCCGTTACCCTCGCGCGCCGACGGTTGCGCGAACGCAGATCGTTTCGATCCGGCTCGGTGCGTCTCTGTCAGTGCGTTTCAGCCGTTTCCGCATAGATGCGATCGGTACGGGCGGCCATGACGAAATCGTTGCGGTGCAGACCGTCGACGACGTGCGTCCACCAACTCACGGTGACGCGGCCCCATTCCGTCAGCAACGCCGGATGATGGTCCTCGGCGTCGGCCTGCGCGCCGACGCGATTCGTGAACGCGAGCGCTTGCGCGAAATCCTTGAACTTGAAGACTCGCTCGAGCCGTTCGATACCGTCGCGCGTGACGCCGCGCCACTGCGCCACTTCAGCCGCCAACGCCGCCCGCTCCGCTGCACCGACCGCTTTCGATTGGCGCGTGACCGGAACGCAATGCTCGTCAGCGATCGCCATCGCGATCCGCCGTTGCCGCCGCGCGTCGTTTGCGTATGCCGAGCAGCCATTGCACCGGACCGCTCAGTGCGTAGATCACCGTGAGCGCCAGCAAAACGCGCGGCGGATCCGCCAGGATCAGCGCGAAGCCGAGCACCACCGCGACCAACGCCACGAACGGTACGCGACCGCGCAACGTCAGCATCTTCGGTGAGAAATAGCGGAAGTTGCTCACCATCAAAAGCGCCGCAACCGTCGTGACGCCGGCGACGAGCGCCGCGTAGAAATAGCTCACGAGTTCGCCCGACGCGCGCCCGTCTTCCAACACCCAGATCGTCGTCACCACCATGCACGCGGCCGACGGGCTCGCGAGGCCGGTGAACGACGAAACGTCGCCTGCGGTATTGAACCGAGCGAGCCTCAGCGCCGTGCACGCCATATAAAGGAACGTGACGACCCAGCCGAACTGGCCGAATTGCGACAGCGCCCACGTAAACGCGACGAGCGCCGGGGCGACGCCGAACGCGACCATGTCGGAGAGACTGTCGTATTCGGCGCCGAACGCGCTCTGCGTGCGGGTCAACCGTGCGACGCGCCCATCGGCCGTGTCCATCAGCACAGCCGCGTAGATCGCGAGCGCGGCGTGGATCACCTTGCCGTTCATCGCCGCGACGATCGAATAGAAACCAGCGAACAACGCTCCGGTCGTGATCAGGTTCGGCAACAGATAGATGCCGCGACGCGTCGGACCGTGCGCCTCTTCTGCGTCGTCGGCGCTGTGCGGCGGAACCGCCCGCAGCGGATGCGATCCCGGCTCGCGCGAAGGATCGTTCAAGACCCCCTCCCTCCGAGGCTTCCCAAATCCAGTTGCGCTCGCGCTCGACCTAGTTGCGCTCGCGATCGACCAATCGCTTCGCGTGAATCCACGGCATCATCGCGCGCAGCCTCTCGCCGACTTGCTCGATCTGGTGCCCTTGGCTGATGCGCCGCATCGCCTTGATCGTCGGCGCGCCAGCCTGGTTCTCCGTCACGAACTCGCGCGCGAAGCGTCCCGTCTGAATCTCGGCGAGAATACGCTTCATCTCGGCTTTCGTCTCTTCGTTGACGATGCGCGGACCCCGCGTCAGACCACCGTATTCCGCGGTGTTCGATACCGTATACCACATGTTCGTGATGCCGCCTTCGTAGAAGAAGTCGACGATCAGTTTCAATTCGTGCAGACATTCGAAGTACGCCATCTCCGGCGCGTAACCCGCTTCGACCAACGTCTCGAACCCCGCCGTCACGAGAGCGGCGGCGCCGCCGCACAGCACGGCCTGCTCGCCGAAGAGGTCCGTTTCCGTCTCTTCGCGGAACGACGTCTCGATGACACCCGCCCGACCCGCGCCGTTCGCCGATGCATACGACAGCGCCGTCTCTTTCGCGGAGCCGCTCGCGTTCTGCGCGATTGCGATCAAGCTCGGCACGCCGCCGCCTTCGACGTACGTCGAGCGCACCGTGTGCCCCGGGCCTTTCGGCGCGATCATGATCACGTCGAGATCGGCGCGCGGCTGGATCAGCTGGAAATGGATGTTGAAGCCGTGGCCGAACGCAATTGCGGCGCCCTGCTTCAGGTTCGGTTCGATCTGATCGCGATACAGCGCCGGTTGCAGTTCGTCCGGCGTCAGGATCATCACGACGTCGGCGCCCTTCACCGCCGTCGGCACTTCGGCGACCGCAAGCCCCGCCTTCTCGGCCTTGCGCCACGAATCGGAGCCTTTGCGCAGGCCGACCACGAGGTTCTTCACACCGGAATCGCGCAAGTTGTTCGCGTGCGCGTGTCCCTGCGAACCGTAGCCGATGACCGCGACCTTCATCCCTTGGATGATCGATAGATCCGCGTCTTTGTCGTAGTAAACCTGCATAACGAGTAACCCCTCAACGAACCAGTTAGAGACTCAGTATCTTTTCGCCGCGGCCGATGCCGGACACGCCGCTGCGTACTACTTCGAGCACCGCCGTCTTGCCGATCGCGCGAATGAACGCGTCGAGCTTGCCCGACGGGCCGGTCAATTGAACCGTATACGTCGCGTCGGTGACGTCGATGATCTGCCCGCGGAAGATGTCGGTCGTGCGCTTCAGCTCATCGCGCTTGTCGCCCTCGGCCCGCAGCTTCACCAACATCAATTCGCGTTCGACGTGATCGCCGTCGGTGAGATCCATCACCTTCACGACTTCGATGAGCTTGTTCAGTTGCTTCGTGATCTGTTCGATCTTCGACGCATCGCCCGTCGTCGTGACGGTCAAGCGCGACAGCGTTTCGTCTTCGGTCGGCGCGACAGTCAGCGTTTCGATGTTGTAGTTGCGCTGAGCGAACAGGCCGACGACGCGCGACAGCGCCCCGGCTTCGTTCTCGAGCAGCACCGCGATGATCCGACGCATCAGTTCGTCTCCGAACGAGACAGGAACATGTCGCGCATCGAGCCGCCCTTGATCGCCATCGGATAGACGTGTTCCTCGGGGTCGACGTGAACGTCGAGGAAGACGAGCCGCTTGCGGTTCTTCTCGCTGAACGCCTCGGTCATCGCCGGCATCAGATCGCCGACGCGCTCGACCAGCATGCCGACGTGGCCGAACGATTCGACCAACTTCACGAAATCCGGCAACGCGTCGCGATACGTGCTCTGCGAATGGCGGCCGCCGTACTGCATGTCCTGCCACTGCTTGACCATGCCGAGCGCGGCGTTGTTCAGGTTGACGATCTTGATCGGCAAGCCGTACTGCAGGCACGTCGACAGCTCCTGCATGTTCATCATGAAGCTGCCTTCGCCGGTGACGCAGGCGACCGTCGCGTTCGGGAACGCGAACTGCACGCCCATCGCGGCCGGCAAGCCGAAGCCCATCGTGCCGAGTCCGCCGGAGTTGATCCAACGGCGCGGCGCGTCGAACTTGTAGTACTGCGCCGCGAACATCTGGTGCTGACCGACGTCGCTCGTGACGTACGCTTCGCCGCGCGTCACTTCGAGCAACGCCTGCACCGCTTGCTGCGGCAGAACGGCGTCGCCCGCCTTCGCGCCGGCGAGCATCTCGTGGTTCAGCCCGTGCTGCGCGCGCCAGCCATCGATCTGTTTCCACCAATCTTGCAATGCCGCGGCGTCGGGCAAGGCGTGCTTCGTCAGCTCTTGCTCGAGCATCGGTTCCATTTCTTCGAGCACCGCGCGTGCCGGACCGACGATCGGAATGTCGACGGCGATGATCTTGCCGATCGAAGCGGGGTCGATGTCGACGTGGATGATCGTCGCCTGCGGACAGAACTTCTTCGGATTGTTCGTGACGCGGTCGTCGAAGCGCGCGCCGATCGCGAAGATCAGATCGCTCGCGTGCATCGCGTTGTTGGCTTCGAACGTGCCGTGCATGCCGAGCATGCCGAGGCACTGGCGATCGGTCGACGGATAGGCGCCGAGGCCCATCAGCGTAGTCGTCACCGGAAAATTGAGGCGCCGCGCGATGCGCACGAGCAGGTCCGCCGCGTTGCCCTGTACGACGCCGCCGCCGGCATAGATGACCGGGCGTCGCGCGCGCGCGAGGGCTTCCACGGCGCGGCGAATTTGCCCGGTGTGTCCCTTCGTCGCCGGATTGTATGAACGCAGCGACACGGACTTCGGATACTTGTAGGCAGCCGTCACCGCCGGATCGGTCGTGTCCTTCGGCACGTCGATCACGACCGGGCCCGGTCGACCCGACGTCGCGATGTAAAACGCCTTCTTCACGATCATTGGAATTTCGGCGGCGCTCTTGACCATGAAGCTGTGCTTCACGACCGGTCTCGAGACGCCGACCATGTCGGTTTCCTGAAACGCGTCGGTGCCGATCAAATCGGTGGCGACCTGACCCGAGATCACGATCATCGGGATCGAGTCCATGTACGCCGTGGCGATCCCGGTTATGGCGTTCGTCGCACCGGGACCGGAAGTCACCAACACCACGCCCGGTTTGCCGGTGGCGCGTGCGTAACCGTCCGCCATGTGCGTAGCGGCTTGTTCGTGACGCACGAGGATGTGTTCGACCCGCTGCTGGCGAAAGATCGCATCGTAGATGTGCAGCGCGGCGCCGCCGGGATAACCGAAGATGTAGTCCACGCCCTCGTCTTGCAGAGCGCGAATCAACATATCGCCGCCGGAAAGATGCTCCGTCATGAGCTCCTCGAGAATCGCAACGTCAGGATTCGACACTCGGAAAGAAAAGAGTGGTCGCGCGGCTCGCGCGCCCGACAACACGCGTTTCGCAGCCGAAAAAGAGCCGCGTATTTTTGTGCGGCGCACGAACCATGTCAATTTGGTTGGAACGCTGCGGCGTCGCCAGGCGAAGTGTGCGCCACGCCACGAATCGGCCCCGGGTGGGGCAGGTGCCCTGTGTTATTCTTCGGCACAGCTTTTGCGAAGGGACGTGGAACGTCGATGAGCGTCCGACTGATCGTACTGGTGCTCGCCGCACCGCTGCTGATGGGCTCCGAAATCTACCGCTACGTCGACGCCAACGGCGTCGTGACGTACGCCCAACAACTCCCCTACGGCGTCAAAGGCGAACTGATCAAGACCACCGCCGGCTCTCCGACGGTGACGGTCCCGGCGGCCGCGGTTCAACCCGAAAAGCCGGCCGAGCCCGCGCTGTCGCCGCAACAGCAGGCAATGCTCGACAACTTGAAGAAGGCCGAGCAGGCACGTCAGGCGGAGATCACGCAAATTCGCGACGCAAACTGCGCGCGCTCGAAGGAAGTCTTGGAACGCCTCTCGTCCGCCGGCCGCATCCGCGTCAAAGGGCCCGACGGCCAAGAGACCAAGATGCCGGAAGAAGAACGCCAGGCGCGCATCGACGAAGCGCAGAAAGGCGTCGTCGCGAACTGCAACCCCGAACCGACGAGTCCCGCCCAGACGACGACCGTCGCCAACAGCGACTGACGGCTAATCTCGGTCCGACAACCAGATCACCGCCGCCATGCGGCCGGTCGTTCCGTCGCGCCGGTACGAATAGAAGCGAGCGTCGTCGTACGCGCACAGCCCACTGCCGAAGATCGAGCCCAGGCCGAGGCCATTGAGTTCCGTGCGCGCGAGCGCCGCCAAATCGGCGCGCCATGTCGGCGATCCGTCGGCCCGCGGCGTGCCCACCGGAGCAAATCCGACATCGACCGCCTCGCGACCCCGTGCAGCGAGGAACGCCTCGCGAACGTCGGCGCCGACCTCGTAGCGGGCAGAACCGATCGCAGGCCCCAACCACGCGAGCAGACTCCGCGGCGGCGCGCCGAGTCGCTCGATCAACGCCGTCAGCACGCCGTGCGCGAGACCGCGCCACCCGCAATGCGCAGCCGCGACGACGCTCGCAGCGCGATCGCAAATCAATACCGGAAGGCAGTCGGCCACCATCACCGCACACGCGACGTCCGTCGACCGCGTGAACGACGCATCGGCCCGCGGTACGCCAATCGCGTCGCCCGCATCGACGACGTCGACGCCATGCACTTGCTCGAGCCACGCAACGCGCGGCACGCCGTCACGCGCGAGCCGTTCGCGGTTTGCGGCGACCGCCGTCGGGTCGTCGCCGCAATGCAGCGCCAGGTTGAATGATCTATACGCCCCGCCGCTGACACCGCCGAATCGAGTCGTCATCCGTGTCCGCACGCGCGCGGGCGCAGGCCAATCGACGTCGACGTAGCGATCGGTCACGGCGCGTCGCCCGTCGCACCGGCGCGGTCGTCGCGAAGCGTCACGAGCAGCTCGACGAAGTCGTCCGGCAGCGCCGATTCGAATGCCATGAGCTCACCGCTGATCGGGTGCTCGAACGACAACTGCGTCGCGTGCAGCGCTTGACGTCGAAACCGCCGGACCGCTCCCAGCAACTCGATCGAGGGGCGCTGCGGCAGACGCCCGCGCGCACCGTACCTCCGATCGCCCACCAGCGGATGTCCGATCGATGCGAGATGAACGCGGATCTGATGCGTACGGCCGGTCTCGAGTTCGGCGCCGATGTGGCAGTGCGCACGAAATCGTTCGACCACGTGAACGTGCGTCACCGCCGGCTTGCCGTCGCTCGCCACGCGTTGCCGAAGTCGGTTCGACGGATCGCGACCGAGCGGCGCGTCGATCGTTCGAC
>DASRZO010000059.1:0-4742 GCA_035686405.1 Pseudomonadales bacterium
GATCTGACTCACGCGCGATTCGCTGACGCCGAGCACTTCGCCGATTTCCTTCAAGTTCAATTCGTCGTCGTAATACAGCGACAACACCAGCTGTTCGCGCTCCGGCAAGTCGCCGATCGCAGCGGCCAATCGCTCTTGGAACGCGGTGTTCTGCACGTGCTCGTACGGCCCCGGCGCCGACTCCGGATAGCTGACGACCATCGAGTCGCCGTTGTCGTCCGTCGGCAGCTCGTCGAAGCTGAAAAGCTTGCGGCCGGCCGCATCCGTCAGCATCGCGAAGTATTCGTCGAGCGAGACGCCGAGTTCGGCCGCGATCTCCTGATCGCTCGCTTCCTTCACCTTGCGCGTTTCCACGGCGCGAATCGCGGCCGCAACGCGGCGTGCGTTGCGGTGCACGGACCGCGGTGCCCAATCGCCGCGCCGCATCTCGTCGAGCATCGCGCCGCGAATGCGAATACCGGCGTACGTCTCGAAGCTCGCGCCTTTCGTCGCGTCGTATTTCTGCGCCGCTTCGAGCAAGCCGATCATGCCGGACTGAATGAGGTCGTCGAGCTGCACCGTGTTCGGCAAGCGGCCGAGCAAGTGGTGCGCGATGCGCTTCACGAGCGGCGCATGTTGCGCGATCACTCGCTCCATCGAGCCGCGCGGCTCTTGGTACGCCGCCAACGCTCCGTCACGCATCGTTTGGTGCCTCGATCGCCGCCGCCGTCACGCCGCACCGTTGGCGACGAGGCGTTCGACGAAGAATTCGAGATGACCGCGCGGCGCTGCCGGTACCGGCCAGCGATCGACTTCGCGTGCGAGGTCCATGAAGGCCTGCGACGCTTTTGCGCTCGGATACGCGTCGACAACCGCGCGTTGCCGTTGCACGGCACGGCGCACGTGTTCGTCGAACGGGATCATCCCCGCGTACTCGAGCGCGACGTCGAGGAAGCGCTCGGTCACCGTCAGAAGCTTAGCAAAGACCGATTTTCCTTCCTGCGCCGTCCGCACCATGTTCGCCAGCACGCGCACGCGCGCGATGCCGTAGTTCGTGCTGAGCACTTTGATCAGCGCGTAGGCATCCGTGATCGAGGTCGGCTCGTTGCATACGACGACGACGATCTCCTGCGCCGCGCGCAGAAAGCTGATCACCTCGTCGGAGATGCCCGCCGCCGTGTCGACGATCAGCACGTCCATCTGATGCGCGATGTCGCTGAACGCCGTGATGAGTCCGGCGTGTTCGCGCGCGCCGAGGCGCACCATCGCTTGCGTGCCGGACGCCGCCGGCACGATGCGCAGTCCGCTCGGACCCGGCACCACCACTTCCGCGAGCGATGCGTTTCCGGCCAGCACGTCGCTCAAGTTGCGCCGCGGCTTGAGTCCGAGCAGCACGTCGACGTTGGCAAGGCCGAGATCGGCGTCGAGCAACGTGACGCGGCGGCCGAGCCGGCACAGCGCGACGCCGAGGTTCACCGACACGTTGGTCTTGCCGACCCCGCCCTTGCCGCCGGTGACCGCGATCACCTGTACCGGATTCATGCTGTGGCCGTTCATGTCTCTTCCTTGTTCGTGGTATCGGGCTTCGCTGCCCGGCTCTGCGTTGTTCGGCAGACCGTCAAGGCGGGTCGCGCTTCGGTCCGCGTTCGTCGCATACGTTCGCTCAAGCGGTCGCGATCTCGCGGCGGCGACGCGGCGCCGGCGTATCGGCCGCCTGCTCCGCTCCTTCGCTGGGCGCACTCGGCTCGATCAGCGAACGCGTCGCGTAGTCGACCAACAGCTCGACGCTGGCGCACTCGAGTCCGTGCGCCAAATCGCCGCCGGCGCCGACCCACGTCACCGGCAACTGTCCGCCGTGACATACCGACAACGCTTCGCCGATCGTGTCGACCGCGTCGACGTGGCTGATCAACACGCCGGCCGGCACCAATTCGCGCGTCCGTTCTACCAACCGCTTGAGCGTGGCTGCATTGAAGGTTGCGGGGAGTACGAGATACGTCTCGAACCCGGCGAGATCGCCGATCCCGTCCGGCAATCGATGCATCGCGACGATGCCGGGCGTGTCGATGATGACGAGCGCCTTACCGGCCGTTTCCGCCAACGCCGCGTGCAAGCCGCGTTCGTCCGACGCTTCGAGCACCGGCACGCGCAGCAGCTCGCTCGCGAGCTGCAGTTGCTCGCAGCCGGCGAGCCGGCTGACGTCCTGACTGATGATCGCGACGTCGTCCGACCCCTGTTGCAGCACGTGGTTCGCGACGAGCCGGATCACCGTCGTCGTCTTGCCGGAGCCGGGCGGACCGATCAGCCGAACGCGTCCGCGCGCCAGCGTGGTCGCGCGCGGCGCGATGCCGATCAAGCGCGACATCTGCCGTTCGACCGTCTCCCAACGCGCGGTCGGTGCGACGTTCGCAACGACCGTGTCGATGAACGCCGCGTCGAAGCCGAGCGCGCGCAGCCGTTCGATGTGTTCGGCCATCGCCCCGACCGCCCGCGGCGCCTGCGCGCGTTGTTGCGTCGGCGGCAGACCCGTACTTGCGGTGATTTCGACCAAACCGTCGCGGCGTGTTTCGCTCAAGATCACGGCGTCGGGACCGAGCGTATCGCGCACCTTGCGCAGCGCTTCTTTGACGGTCTTGGCGGAGAACACGGTGCTTTTCATGATCGACTCCATTCGATTCGGTTGCGATCAGCCTCGGCCGATCGTTGCGACGACTGTGATCTGGCGGTTGTCCGGTACTTCCTCGTACGACAGCACGTGCACGAGGCGATTGCTGAATTTGACGAAGCGCGCGAGCAGCCCGCGCACCGCGCTCGCCACGAGCAATACGGCGGGCTTGCCGGCGATCTCCTGACGTTCGCACGCAGTCGCGATCGAACGCTGCAGGCGTTCCGCCATGCCGGGCTCGATCGCCGGCGAATCCGCCGGACCCTGTTGCCGCGCCCGAATCAGCAACTGTTCGAGTTCGGGATCCAGCGTGATCACGTCGAGCGCCTCGTTGTGGCCGTAGACCGTCTGCACGATCAGCCGGCCGAGTGCGACGCGCACCGCGGCCGTCAGCACTTCCGGATCCTTCGAGCGCGCCGAAGTCTCGATGATCGTTTCGGCGATCGTCCGGATGTCGCGGATCGGCACCTTCTCGCGCAGCAGGTTCTGCAGCACCTTGAGCAGGATCGAGATCGTCACGCTGTCGGGCACCAGCCGCTCGGCGAGCTTCGGCGCAGACGCCGCGAGAATCTCGAGCAGCTTCTGCACCTCGTCGTGGCCGAGCAGCTCCGCCGCGTGCTCCTGCATGATCTGATTCAAGTGCGTCGCGATGACGGTGCTCGCGTCGACGACCGTGTAGCCGAGCGTCTGCGCGTTCTCTTTTTGCGCCGCATCGATCCACACGGCCGCCAAACCGAACGCCGGATCGCGCGTGGCGATGCCGTTGAGCTTGCCGAACACTTCGCCGGGATCGATCGCGAGCCACTTGTCCGGATAGATCTCGGCGTTCGCGACCGGTACGCCCATCAAGGTCAGCCGATAGTTGTTCGGCAACAGATCGAGGTTGTCGCGAATGTGCACCGACGGCACGAGCAAACCGAGTTCCTGCGACAGCTTCTTGCGCACGCCTTTGATGCGCGCGAGCAGTTCGCCGCCTTGGTTGCGGTCGACGAGCGGAATCAAGCGGTAGCCGACTTCGAGGCCGAGCACGTCGACCGGCGTCACGTCGTCCCACGACACTTCGACCGGCGGCGCCGCGTCGGGCCGCGCGGTCTCGGCCGCGGCCGCCGGCGCTGCCTTGCGCACTTCGTTGCGCCAAATCGTCCGCGCGCCGACCGCCGCACACGCTGCGAGTGCGATGAACACCACGTGCGGCATACCGGGCACGAGCCCGAGCACCAACAGAATCGCCGCGGCGACGCCGAGCGCGCGCGGATCGGTGAACATCTGATTGATCACCTGTTGCCCCATGTCGTGCTCGGAGCTGACGCGGGTCACCATGATCGCGGCAGCGGTCGAGAGCAGCAGCGACGGAATCTGTGCGACCAGCCCGTCGCCGATCGTCAGCAGCGTGTAGTGCTTCACCGCGACGTCGAACGAGAGCCCGTGCTGCAGGATCCCGATTCCGAGTCCGCCCAAGATGTTGATCAGCATGATCAGGATGCCGGCGACCGCGTCGCCGCGAACGAATTTGCTGGCGCCGTCCATCGCGCCGTAGAAATCCGCTTCCTGACCGACTTCCTCACGCCGCTTGCGCGCAGTGTCCTGGTCGATCATGCCGGCGTTCAGATCGGCGTCGATCGCCATCTGCTTGCCGGGCATCGCGTCCAAGGTGAATCGCGCGCTGACTTCCGAAATACGCCCGGCGCCCTTCGTCACGACGACGAAGTTGATGATGACGAGGATGACGAACACGACGAGACCGACGACGTAGTTGCCGCCGACGACCACTTCGCCGAACGCCTGAATCACTTTGCCCGCCGCATCGCCGCCGTGATGACCCTCGAGCAGCACGACGCGCGTCGATGCGACGTTCAGTGCCAGACGCAGCAGCGTCGACACCAGCAGGATCGTCGGGAACGCCGCGAAGTCGAGCGGCCGCATCGAATACACGCTGACGAGCAACACCACCAACGACAGCGCGATGTTGAACGTGAACGAGACGTCGAGCAGGAACGGCGGTACCGGCAACGTCATCATGCCGAGCAGCACGAGCAGCAGCACCGGAATGCCGATGTTGCCTTGTGCGAGCGAGCGCAAGCCGCGCGATGCGGCGACG
>DASRZO010000060.1:0-5380 GCA_035686405.1 Pseudomonadales bacterium
GCAGGACGCTCTGCGCGCGGTGCCGTTTCGAATCAAGCAAGCCGCGTACGGGCTCGGCGCCACGCGGTGGGAAGCGATCCTCCGCGTGATCGTGCCGACGGCGTCGACCGGCATTTTCGGTGCGCTGGTGCTCGGGTTCGGCCGCGCGCTCGGTGAAACGATGGCGCTCGCGATGCTGGTCGGAAACTCCAACCAGATCACGCTGTCGATGTTTTCGCCTGCGAATACCCTCGCCGCACTGCTCGCGCTGAATTTTCCGGAAGCGGGGCCGCGCGAAGTCGAGATCCTCATGTACGGCGCGATGGTGCTGATGGCGATCACGCTGATCGTGAACGTCATCGGCTCGTGGATCATGTTGGTCGCGAACCGGGAGCCGCGCCGATGAGTGGAGCGACGGCCGACGTTTCGATCCCGAGCCTGCAGCGCGCGCCGCTCGAACGACGCGCGCTCGTCAGCAACTTCCTCACCGGCCTCGCGTGGCTGGTCGCGCTGCTCGCCGCAGTGCCGCTCTTCTCGGTTCTCTACATGCTCATCGTGCGCGGCGGCAGCCGGCTGAACCTCGAAGCGTTGACCGCGCTGCCGCCGGCGGGATTCGAGATGGGCGGCGGCTTCGGCAACGCGTTGGTCGGGACCGTCGTGATGGTCGGCATCGGCGCGGCGATCGCCGTTCCGGTCGGCATCCTGGCCGCGGTCTTCCTCGCCGAACTCGGCTCGAACAGTACGCTCGGCAATGTCGCGCGCTTCGCGACGAAGACGCTGACCGGATTGCCGTCGATTCTCGCGGGCGTGCTCGCGTATGCGCTGGTCGTGCTGGTGACGGGTTCGTACTCCGCGCCGGCAGGCGGGGTGGCGCTGTCGTTGTTGATGGTGCCGACAGTCATCCTGACCGCGGAAGAAGCGATCAAGATGGTGCCGAAGATCATGAAGGACGCCGCTTACGGGATGGGCTGTACGCGTACGCAAGTCATTCTGAAAGTGCTGCTGCCGACCGCGCTGCCGGGGATCATCACCGGCGTCATGCTCGCCGTTGCGCGCGCGGCCGGCGAGACCGCGCCGCTGCTCTTCACGGCGCTGTCGAGCAGCTATTGGCTGTATCAAGACGGCCACCTCGCATTGATGCAGCCGACCGCGTCGCTCGCGGTGTTGATCTACAACTTCTCCGGCATGCCGTTCGACAACCAAATCGAACTTGCGTGGGCGGCGTCGTTGGTGCTCGTATTGATCGTCTTGGTGATCAACGTGGTCAGCCGGTTCCTCGGCAGGCCGAAGATCTGACGCAAGTGAATCCAGTGGGTACCAGCAGTGGCAAAAGCACAGGAGGCGCGCATGGCGAGCGTCGTTGAAGCGATTCCGAAGTCCGTCGAAGCCGAGACGAATTGGGTGATGGACTGCAAGCTCGACAAGATCTACTACGGCGACTTCGAGGCCGTGCGCGACAGCCACGTGCCGATCGAGAAGGGTCGCATCACCGGATTCATCGGACCGTCCGGCTGCGGCAAGAGCACGGTGCTGCGCAGCCTGAACCGGATGAACGATCTCGTGACGGGCTTTCGCTTCGAAGGTCACGTGCACTTTCACGGCCAGGACCTCTACGGCCGCGGCGTCGATCCGGTGGTCGTGCGGCGTTACATCGGCATGGTGTTCCAACAGCCGAACCCGTTCTCGATGAGCATCTACGACAACGTCGCGTTCGGCTTGCGCCTCAACCGTTTCAAGGGCGACCTCGACGAGCGCGTGCAGCGCGCGCTCGAAGGCGCAGCGCTGTGGGACGAAGTGAAGGGCAAATTGAAGGCGAGCGGTTTGTCGCTGTCCGGCGGCCAACAACAACGCTTGTGCATCGCCCGCGCGATCGCAACGCAACCGGCCGTACTCTTGATGGACGAACCGTGTTCCGCGCTCGATCCGATCGCGACGCGGCGCGTCGAAGAACTGATGCTCGAGCTCAAAAAGGACTACACGATCGTCCTCGTCACGCACAACATGCAGCAGGCAACGCGCGTCGCCGACACGACGGCGTTCTTCTCGGTCGACATCTCGAAGGGAACCCGCACCGGCTATCTCGTCGAGATGGGACCGACGCGGCAGATCTTCGAAGATCCTCGGGAAAAGTTGACGCGCGAATACGTCCGAGGCGAGTTCAGCTGACACCCGTTTATCGGCTCGACACGACGGATCACGCGTGAGCGACACGACGGCCAAAGAGCGATCGGCGCGCACTCGTTGTCGCTTGAACGTGGCCGCGATCGAAGCGTCGCTGCGTGAACTCAGTGGGCATTTCGCTACGATCAATTCGAGCCTGACGGAACCGCGCGAACCGCTCGACGATCGCATCGTCGACAACATGCTGCTCGGCTACCGACTCGTCGACACGTTGGTCGACGCCGACACGGATTTGTTCGCGGGCGACCAGGTCGGATCGATGCTGCGCCTCAACAACGTCGTCTTGTGCGGTAACGATCCCGAGCGCCACCGCGAGCACGACAAGCATCTCGAAGCGACCGAACGGCGCTTCTACGACGAACACGACGGCGGCATCGGCGACATCCTGGAATGGTACGAGGACCACTCGAGCGAGAGTCCGTGGAAGCGCGCGGCCGGCGTCTTCGTGCGCATCCTCAGCCAGCCGCAGTTGTTTCTCGAAGGCAACCATCGGACCGGCGCGTTGATCATGAGCTACATCTTGTTGCGGGCAGGTCTGCCGCCGTTTGTACTGACGCTCGACAACGCGGTGGAGTACTTCAATCCGTCCGCGGTCGTGCGCAAGACGGCGAAGAAGAACCCGACCGCGTTGTTCAAGCTGCCGAAGATCAAAGCGCGCTACGCCGAGTTCCTGGAGGCGAACGCCGATCGGCGCTATTTGCTCGAACCGCGGCTACCCGAATCGCAGTTGCTGGAATCGCCGCGCGGCCGGGCGGAGTCGTAGTTGCAGCGCCACGAATTCGATTTGATCTGCATCGGCAGCGGACCGGCGGGTCAACGCGCCGCGATTCAGGCGGCGAAAGTGGGCAAGCGCGTCGCGGTGATCGAGAAACGGCGCAGCGTCGGCGGGGTCTGCATCGAGACCGGCACGATCCCGTCGAAGACGTTCCGCGAAGCGGTGCGCCGCGTGTATTCGCGACCGGGCCTCGAAGGGAACGAAGCGCAATACCGCGGCCGCGTGCGCCCGACGATGCGTCAGCTCGTGAGCCACGTGTCGAACGTCGTGTTTCGCGAGATCGCGATGGTGCACGACGTATTCGCCCGCAACGACGTCGCGGTCGTGCACGGCCGCGCGGCGTTCGAAGATCCGCACACGTTGGTCGTGCAATCGTTCGACAGCGAGCGCCGCCGCCTCGTCGCGGACAACATTCTGATTGCCGTCGGCACCGAGCCGGGCCAGCCGCGCGGCGTGATCGCGGACGGTGCAACGGTGGTGACCTCCGATACGGTGCTCGATCTCGTCGACTTGCCGCGCACGATGGCGGTCGTCGGGGCGGGCGTCGTCGGTATCGAATACGCGTCGATTTTCGCGTCGCTCGGCGTGCAGGTCACCGTCATCGATCAGCGGCCGCGGCCGCTCGAATTCCTCGATGACGAGATCGTCGACGAGTTGATCCACCAGATGCGCAAGAGCGACGTCGTGTTTCGCTGCGGCGATGCCGTGGAGCACATCGACGTGATGGGCGATTCGAGACGCCAGGGTGTGCTGACGCTGGCGTCGGGGAAACACCTGGTCGCCGACGTCGTGCTGTGTTCGGCAGGTCGCGTCGGCGCGACGACCGATCTCAATCTCGAAGCCGCCGGCTTGTGCGCCGACGAGCGCGGCCGATTGCTCGTCGACGAGCGCTATCGGACCCGTGTGCCGCACATCGCTGCGGCGGGCGACGTCGTCGGGTTTCCGGCCCTCGCCGCGACGTCGAGCGAGCAAGGCCGTCTCGCGGCGTGTCATCTGTTCGGAGTGCCGGCGCAACCGATGGGTAATCATTTCCCGGTCGGGATTTATTCGATCCCGGAAATCTCGATGGTGGGCGCCACCGAGCAGGAACTGACGCGCCAGCGCGTGCCGTACGAAACGGGCGTTGCGCGCTACAAGGAAATCTCGCGCGGACCGATCGTCGGCGACGACTCCGGCATGTTCAAGATGCTGTTCCACCGCGACGACGGCCGCCTGCTCGGTTGTCACTGCATCGGCACGGGCGCGACCGAATTGATCCACGTCGGCCAAGCCGTGCTCGCGCTCGGCGGCGGCCTCGACTACTTCTTGTCGACCGTCTTCAACTATCCGACGCTTGCCGAGTGCTACAAGGTCGCCGCGTTCAACGCCGCGAACAAACTCGCGCTGATGCGGCGCGTGACGAACACATTGGTTGAGTGACGTCGCTCGGCGTTGCCCCGTACGAATTCGATCGCTTTCGGCAGTTCGCGCGCGCTAGAACGCCCGTTAGAACGCCCAACAAGAGCACCCGGCCGCGCCCCACAACGCGTGTCCAGCGCAATGTCCGGCATGATGATGCACCGGCGCAACCGGGACGCTCGAGCGGGCGACGGCCGCGCGGGTCCGCGCCCATGCGCCGTAGCCGCCGAACGTGCGCACCGGCGACCAATCCGGCACGGCCGCCGGCGGGCCGCCGTCATCGAGCGAGCGAAACGCGTTCGCCGCGTAGACGATGCGGCCGCCGACGATCGTGAGATCGGAGGTCGCGTCTGCGATCTCGTGTTCCGCGCAGTGAAAGTAGTCGCGGTCCGGCACGATCACGTCGGCCAGCTGACCGACTTCGATGCGGCCCTTGTTGCCTTCCTCGTTGGAGAACCACGCGACGTTTTCGGTCCACATGCGCAGCGCCGTTTCGCGATCGAACCGATTGCGCGACGGGTAGAGGCTCAAGCCGCCGACCGTCTTGCCGGTGACGAGCCAGGCGAGCGATACCCACGGGTTGTACGACGCGACGCGCGTGGCGTCGGTACCCGCCGACGTGCGCACGCCGCGCGCCAGCATGTCGGCAATCGGCGGCGTCGTTTCTGCCGCGCGTGCGCCGTAGCGTTCGACGAAGTACTCGCCCTGATACGCCATGCGATGCTGAATCGCGATACCGCCGCCGAGCGCGGCGATGCGGTCGATCGAACGCGCGGAAATCGTCTCGGCGTGATCGATGAACCAATGCAACCGGTCGATCGGCGCGTCGCGGTGTACGCGTTCGAACACGTCGAGCGCGCGCGCGATCGTCTCCTCGTACGTCGCGTGCAACCGCCACGGCCAACGATTCTCGGCGAGGATGCGCACGACGCCTTCGAGTTCGCTTTCCATCGATGCGGGCATGTCCGGGCGGGGTTGGCGGAAATCCTCGAAATCGGCCGCGGAGAACACGAGCATCTCGCCGCCGCCGTTGTGGCGGAAGTAGTC
>DASRZO010000061.1:0-2615 GCA_035686405.1 Pseudomonadales bacterium
GGCCTCGTGCTCGCCGGATTCTACGTCGTCTGTCAGGCCGACTGGTCGCGGTGGGCCGCGTGCGTGGGAGGCTTCGTTCTCGCGCGAGTGGTCGTGATGCACGCCGCGATTCGCGATCGGGCGACGCGACGAGCAGCGGGGGTGACGCATGCACCTGAGCCCTGACGAACTGATCTTTTGGCAGCATGGGTTCGTCAAGATCAACGCAACCATCGTCTTCACGTGGGCGTTGATGCTCGTGCTCGCCGGCGGCTCCAAGCTCGCCACCCGCAAGATATCGACCGAACTGTCGCGCTCGCGCTGGCAAAACGCGCTCGAAATCATCGTCGCGGGAATCGAGCAGCAGATCGAGGACATCGGCCTGCGCGGCGCGCGACGTTACGTCGCGTTCGTGGGAACGCTGTTCGTGTTCGTCGCCGCCGCGAGCCTCTGTACGATCGTGCCGGGGTACCAACCGCCGACCGGTTCGCTGTCGACGACAGCCGCACTCGCGCTGTGCGTGTTCGTTGCCGTGCCGTGGTTCGGCATTCGCGAACAAGGGCTCGGCGGTTATCTGCGCTCGTATGCGGAACCGACGGTCCTGATGCTGCCGTTCAATGTCATCAGCGAACTGTCGCGCACGCTGGCGCTCTCCGTGCGCCTATTCGGCAACATGATGAGCGGCGTCATGATCATCGCCATCCTGCTCACGATCACCCCGTTCGTGTTTCCGATCGTGATGACGGCGCTCGGGCTGCTGACCGGGATGGTACAGGCTTACATCTTCGCGGTGCTCGCGACGGTGTACATCGCCGCGGCCGTACGTACTCGTCAGGACGCGCCGAAACCGCGGGATGCGTGACACACGAATGAAGCAACGAAAGGACGACCCATGGACAGCATGACCCTCATCGCGGTGGCATCGATCGTGATCGCCGGCGTCACCACCAGCTTCGGCTGCATGGGCCCCGCACTCGCCGAAGGAAGAGCCGTGGCAACTGCCGTCACGTCTTTGGCGCAACAGCCCGACGCCTCGACGACCATCACGCGCACGCTATTCGTCGGACTCGCCATGATCGAATCCACGGCGATCTACTGTTTCGTGATCTCGATGATCCTGATCTTCGCGAACCCGTTCTGGAACCACGCGATCGCGCAAGCCGCGGGAAAGTGAGCCGTGCTCGTCGATTGGTTCACCGTCGCCGCTCAGATCACCAACTTTCTGATATTGGTATGGCTGCTGAATCGTTTTCTCTACAAACCGATCCTCGATGCGATCGACGCGAGGGAGAAACGAATTGCCGACGAACTCGCGTCTGCCGCGGCGAAGCGGGCCGAGGCCGAAACGCAACGCACCGAGTTTCAGCGCAAGAACGCCGAGTTCGATCGCCAGCGCGCCGCGCTCATGAGCCAGGCAACGAACGACGCGCAGGCAGAACGAGCCCGGCTCTTCGACGCGGCACGCAACGCCGCCGCAGAACTCGCTAACAAGCGCGTCGAGGCGCTGCGCAGCGACGCGGCGATGTTGAACGGCGAGATCCGGCGCCGAACTCAGCAAGAGACTTTTGCTATCGCTCGCAAAGCGCTGGCCGATCTCGCGACGGTGAGCCTCGAAGAGCGCCTCGCGGACGTGTTCGTGCGGCGTTTGCGCGACCTCGATCCGCACACCAAGACGCTTCTCGCCGAGGCGCTCGCGTCCAACGCCGGCCCCGCGCTCCTACGAAGCGCCTTCGACCTGCCCGAGCCGCAACGCGCCCTGATCACCGCGGCGCTCAACGAAGTGTTCGCCGCCGACGTGCACGTGCGCTTCGAGACCGCGCCGGACCTCGTCGGTGGGATCGAGTTCACGGTAAACGGCTACCGCGTCGCGTGGAGCATCGGCGACTACCTCGCATCGCTCGAAAGGCGAGTCGGCGAATTGCTGAACGAACCGCCCGAGCGCCCGCCGGTCTCGGCCGCCGGGGCAACTGCGAGTCCGACGTGAGCGCGACGCCTGCGCCAGACGACTTGCGCGGCGTCTTCGAGCGGACATTCGCCGACATGGGGCGCGCGCGCGCGACCTACGCGCCGCAAATGACCGTACGCGAAGTAGGCACGGTCGCCGCGGTGTCGGCCGGCATCGCGACCGTCGTCGGCCTGCCGAACGTCGGATCCGAAGAGCTGCTGGAATTTCCCGGCGGCGTGTTCGGCGTCGCGTTCAACGTCGACGCCGGCGAGATCGGCGTGGTGCTGCTCGGCGACTACTGGCAACTGCACGCGGGCGACCGCGTCGAGCGCACGGGTCGCGTCGTCGACATCGGCGTCGGCGATACGCTGCTCGGCCGCATCATCGATCCGCTCGGCCGGCCGCTGGACGGCAATCGACCGCTGCTCGTGGACCGCCGATTGCCGATCGATCGGCCCGCCGCCTCGATCATGGACCGCGCGCCCGTCACCGTCCCGTTGCAGACCGGCATCAAGGTCGTCGATGCGATGATTCCGATCGGACGCGGACAACGCGAGCTGATCCTCGGAGACCGCCAGACCGGTAAGACCGCGATCGCGATCGATGCGATCCTGAACCAGCGCGGCACCGACGTGGTGTGCGTCTATTGCGCCATCGGCCAACGGGCGTCCGCCGTCGCGAAGGCGATCGC
>DASRZO010000062.1:0-2400 GCA_035686405.1 Pseudomonadales bacterium
CGGCGAGATGGTAGACACCATCGCCGACGAACAGCAACGAGACGCGTTGCTCGAACGCGGCGCCGATCAATAGCTCGTCGAGCATCTCCGCACCCAACGCGCCGCGCCGCGGCACGTGCGAAACGAGGAACAAGATTCGACACGACATGGTGCGTTGATGCCTACGCCGGAAAGGTCACGACACGATCAGACTCGACCACCGCATCGACCCACTGTCCGAGCCCGACGATCCGAAACGGCGGCTTGACGTTCGAAGCAGCCCGCTCGTATCGCGCGGCGTCGTCGTCCGACAAGACTCCGCGACGCAGCGCAGCGGCGATGCACACCGCAAGCTCCACGTCGTGTTCGCGGGCGAACGCGGCCCATTCTTCGGCAATGTCGCGTTCGCCCTGCGGCTGAATCACTAACGAATTCGCGAGCGCCACGCCCGCGTGATAGAAGAACACGCGGTGGATGCGGTGCCCTTTTGCGACCGCCGCGCGCGCGAAGCGCAACGCGAGCGACGGAGATTCGCTGTTGGCGGTGTCGCCGTGAATGGCGATCGAGATGTTCATCGGGTCGCGACGGCGATCGCTCGAATGTACGGTGTGGCGAATCATATGCGGTGCCGGCGCCGCGGGCGAGGCGGCCTCGATGATTGGCAATGGCGCGGGCCTTCGTGGTCTCGAACAATGCGAGTTCCTGCTGCCGACCATCGCGGTCGAGCGTTACGATGTAGCCTTCGCTCGAACGAGGTAACTTCAGTGACCGCAGCGCCGCTCGCCGATGCGATCGTTTTGTTCGGCGTCAATGGCGACCTCGCGTATCGGAAGATCTTCCCAGCGTTGTATCGCCTGGCCCAACGCGGCCGACTGACGGTGCCAATCATCGGAGTCGGACGCGCGGGATGGGACGCCGCCCGCTTGCATGCGCGTGTGCGTGACAGCATCGGAACCTTCGTCAAGAAGTACGACGGCGCCGTGCTCGACGCGCTCGTGGGAGCGGTGCGTTACGTCGACGGCGACTACAACGACCTGACGACTTTCACTACGCTGCACCGCGTGCTCGCCGGCGCGCGCCATCCGCTGTTCTATCTGTCCATCCCGCCCAGTATGTTTCCAACGGTGTTGCACGGTCTCGGTCAGTCCGGCTGTGTACCCGGCGGGCGCGTAATCGTTGAGAAACCGTTCGGTCGCGACCTCGCGTCGGCGCGCGAGTTGAATGGCGTGTTGCGACGGTTCTTCGACGAGCCGGAGATCTTTCGGATCGACCACTACCTTGGCAAGGAGCCGGTTCAGAATCTGCTCTATTTTCGTTTCGCGAACGCATTCCTCGAGCCGGTGTGGAATCGCAACTTCGTCGCGAGCGTGCAGATTACGATGGCGGAGAATTTCGGTTTGGCGGGCCGCGGCCGCTTTTACGAAGAGGCGGGGGCGATCCGCGACGTCGTGCAGAACCACTTGCTGCAAGTCGTGGGCCTGCTGGCGATGGAACCGCCGGTCAGCGGCGATCGCGAATCGATCCGCGACGAGAAAGTCAAAGTGCTCCGGTCGATGCGTCCGCTGAGCGCCGACAGCTTGGTGCTCGGGCAGTTCGCCGGTTATCGCGACGAGCCCGGCGTCGCCGCGAATTCGCACGTGGAAACCTACGCCGCGATGCAGCTGCACATCGATTCGTGGCGCTGGGAAGGCGTACCGTTCTTCATTCGCGCCGGAAAATGCCTGCCGGTGACCGCGACCGAGGTGATCGTCGAGCTGAAACGTACGCCGTCGTCCGTATTCGGCGAGGCGCAAGACGGCGCCAACAACTATGTCCGGTTTCGGTTGGGCCCCGACGTCGCGATCGCGCTCGGCACGCGAGCCAAGCTTCCGGGCGAAGCGCTGGTCGGCGACAACATCGAACTCTTCGTTCGCCACCAGCACGCCGACGAGATGGACGCCTACGAGCGATTGATCGGCGATGCGCTGCACGGCGACGCGACCTTGTTCGCTCGTCAGGACGAAGTCGAAGCCGCGTGGCGGATCGTCGATCCGGTACTGACGAACGCCGGAAGCGTTTGGCCCTACGCAATCGACAGCTGGGGACCGTCGCAAGCGGACGCGATGATCGAGCGCTACGGTGGCTGGCACTGCCCGCAACGCGACGGTGTCGAGAGCCGCCGCGTACGCGTCTAGGGCGTCGGGCCGCCGATCGGCGTGGTCGGCGACTGCAGATCTTCGATGAGGCGTCCCGCTAGCGGGCGCGAGCGTTGTCGCCGCGCTTCAAGGGATCGCGCAGCGTAGCGCCATCCTTGACGAACTCCATCGAGACCGAGTTGATGCAGTAGCGCAGGTGCGTCGGCGGCGGTCCGTCGGGGAAGACGTGACCTTGGTGACTGTCGCAGCGCGCACAGCGGGTCTCGATTCGAACCATCCCGTAGGA
>DASRZO010000063.1:0-16335 GCA_035686405.1 Pseudomonadales bacterium
GAACGCTGGTCGTACGCTACGAAGACATGCGCCGCGACAACTTCGGCGAGCTGCGCCGGATCGCGGACTTCATGCAGATGAACGCATCGGACGCCGAGGTGTCCGATGCGGTGGAATGGGCGCGCTTCGAGAACATGAAGCAGCGCGAAGCGGAGGCCACGTCGTCGAGCGATCGCTTGCGCGCCGGCGATGTCGCCAATCCGGATTCGTTCAAGACGCGCCGCGCGAAGGTCGGCGGCTGGCAAGACTATTTCGACGATGCCGAAGTGGAAGCGATCGCCGAGAACATCGATAGAACACTGGATCCGCGCTTCGGGTATCGCCGCGCGGATCACGCGAACGACGCGAGGTAATTACCATGGAACACTGCGTTTTCATTCACAGCAATCCGAAGCAGATCGTCGGTGCGATCGTCGGCATGCATGCGCTGAAGCGGAATTCACGCAACGTCGACAAGTTCGACATCCGCATCATCTCGACCGAGGACCATCCGTTTCTCAAAGAGCACGAAGGGAAGGAATATCTGCGCGACGGCGTCAAACGCGTGTGGTTGAACGACGATTTGCAGTCGTTCACGCCGCTGCGTTTCATGCCGCCGGAATTGATGGGTTATCAGGGCCGCGCGGTGATCACCGATCCCGACGTGTTCGCGATCGGCGACATCTGGGATTTGCTGTCGCGCGACATGCAAGGCAAAGCGATCGTGGCGCGCGGGCGCTCCGGCACCAAGGGCCTGATCGATCACTGCATCGCGACGAGCGTGATGTTGCTCGATTGCTCGAAGCTGACGCATTGGCATTGCGAAGCGCAGTTCCGTTCGATGTTCGAGTTCAAGCTCGACTATTCCGACTGGATCTGCCTCAAGCTCGAAGATCGATCGACGATCGGGTCGCTCGAGAACGAATGGAACGACTTCGACCACCTGACGGCGAAGACGAAGATGCTGCATACCACGCGGCGCAAGACGCAGCCGTGGAAAGCGGGGTTGCCGGTCGACTGGCGGCTCGCCGAACGCTTCACGTTGTTCCCGCCGATCGGCTGGCTGATGCGCGCCCGCCGCAAGCTCTTCGGCGAATACGCGTTCCTCGGCAACTACAAGGAACACCCCGACGTGAATCAGGAGCGGCTGTTCTTCGGGCTCCTGCGCGAATGCATCGACGCGAAGCTGGTCACCGAAGACATGCTGCGCAACGAGATGCAGCTCAACCACGTTCGCCACGACGCGTTCGAAGTGCTCGACCGGACGCCGGCGCTCGCGCCGCCCGGCCGGCCGCCGCTCGCGCTACCGGCAGGTTAAGTTCGAACGCCGCGCGCGAGCGCGGTATTCGCGTGGTCCAGCCAGCGCTCCGTATAGACATTCGCGAACGTCGCGTGCAGCCAGCGCGCTTCGTCCGCGAGTAGCCGCGCGAGTTCGGTTTCGACGTCCGCGTTGATGCGTTCACCACGGCCGCTGTTCACGCGAACGTCCGCTTCGTTCGATGCGACGTCGCTTGCAACGCCGAGGAAACCCAGGATTTCCGCGAGGTATTGCCGCGGCGCTTGCTCGATCCGCTCGAAGAATCCGAAGTACATCTGCGCGCGCGGCAGGTGTTCGAGCCAATGGCCGATATTCGCAGCATACGTGCAATGCGGGAACGACTTCGGCGACTTCAGCCTCTGGACCACTTCGCTGTCGGCGTGCTTGTCGATCTGATCGTCTGCGCCTTTGCGAAAGTGCATGGCGACCGACGACCATGCCCGGTCGATCGGGTCGCGCAGCAAATAGATGATCTTGATCTTCGGATTGCGCCGGACCACTTCGGCGATCGCCGAACTGGGCAGCCGCGCGTAACCCGGGCAGATCTCGCCGCACACCTTCGTTGGATCGCTGGGGAAGATCGCTTCGTACCATTCGAAATCGCGCGCTCGGTACGCGACGTGGAACGCGGCGGACACCTCGCTCCACGGCGCTTCGCTACGCCGCCACTGCGCGAGCGCGATCTGCAGGTTCTCCCGCGCGAGACGGTGAAACGACGTTCGGCCGAAAAGCCGTTTACGCAGCGACGGCGGTTTGTGGTCGAGAAAATGCAGTTCCTTCAGCGCCGGCAACCAGATCTCGGGCTGCGCCCGCAGGTTTTCGTGCAACCACGTGGTGCCGGCCTTTTGCGCGCCGATACACAGGAAATCCGGAAACCTCACGCCGCAGCGCCGGTGCCGCCGAGCGAAGCCACTACTCGTCCTTTTCGATCACGATCGTGACCGATTTGCGCAATGCACTCGAACCGCGGTTGGTCATCTTGCGAACGGAATGCAGCGAGTTGAACGTCTTCACGAACACGACGCACTGATTCGGCAGGAACGGCACCGTATCGACGATCTCCGTCTTCTCCCACGGCACGATCGCGTTCTCCCAGTTGTACGCGTAGGCCGGGTCGGTCGATCGGTTGATGTCGAGGCCGCCGCCGGTCTCCGGCGCCCACTCCCCTTCCTTCACCATCGACAGTACCAACGTGATGATCTTCTTCGGCGTGTCGGTGTGCGGCGCGACCTCGCCGCCGTCCGCCTTCAATGCCGAGAATTCGAAACGGCTGCGCAGCTTGAGCGGCCTGTTGGGAAACTCGCCCTTGATGAGAGAACGCGCGACTCGCAGCGATTTCTGCGACACCGAGTCGAACGCCTTGTCGACGCCGAGATCGATGTCGTGCTGCTTCAGGAACGCGACCGTCTGCCGAATGAAGTCGTCGCTTTTGATCCAGTCCAAGAAACGCTGCCACGGGGCGTGCGTGCGAACGAAGCGCCAGTATTCCTTGGCGTTCAGCTTCTCCGACAAGCTCCATTTGTAGTCGTAGTTCGATAGCTGGCCGAATGAATCGAGCGCCGGAAACGTGTCGGCGAGTTCGCGGTACACGGCTTCGTCGAGCGCCGGCCGCAACACCGCCAGCGGATACGGCTCATAGCGCATCTTCACCGAACAGAAATTCAACATCGAAGATCCCCGCATTCCGCAAACCCCGGCGCGACAATTCCTTCGGTATCGAACTTGCTCACCGTGGCGCAGACATGCTGACGAATGATTTCGACCGTTCTATCCGTAGAAACCGCGCCGGCATCGACGCCGACTGCCCCGCCGATCGACGTTCACGCTGCTTCGCCCCCCTCGCGCATTCTTGCAGTCCGGGCGCAGCGATTCAAACATCCGCGTCACAACAACGCGCGTACGCGCTCGACCGTACGCGCGAGATCGGCCGTTCCGATCGGCGCCGAAGTACCGTTCTTTCGCGGCGCCTCACCGAGTCGTTGGATGCGGCCGGTCTCCAGCAGCGCCGAATGCACGCGCGCGAGATCGCGCCGCATGCGCACCGGCCCAAGCGACATCGATACGTAGTGCACGAACGGCATCCACCGATACGAGGCGGGGTTTCTCCAGCTCGGCAGATCGCGATCGATCGGCTCGAACAACGCGACCGGCCGACCGGTCGCGCACGCTTCGGTGAGCATCGACATGCTGTCCGCCGTGACGACGAAGTCGTCGGCACACGCGAGAAATCCGCGATATGGGCTCGGATCCTTCGATGGCCATCGATACACGTAAGCCGGCGCTTCGAGCGTCGCGAATAACGCATCGGCACTCTTTGGCGACGTACGTGCGCTCGTCGTCACGAACAAGCTGCCGCCGCTGCGCGCCATCTTGGCGTTGACCGACACAGCGAGCTTGCTCGCCTGCGCCGGCGAGAACACGAACGGCCCGGTATCGCCGCCGACCAACAACATCGTCCACGGTCGCGGAAGCCGTTGCCATCGCACACACCAATCGCCGCGGTCGGCGGCGAGCGCCGCTTCCGACAGATCCGTCAGCGGCAGATCGTTGACGATCACGTTACCGCCGGCGGCGAGCAAATATTGGCGATTCGACACGACCAAATCGAAGCGCGCCGGATGCGACCACGGCCGCCCGACGTGGACCAACCGAGTGCGGCCGCCCGAGCGCTCTTTGATCCAACGCGCGACCAGTTCGTTGCGCCGCCCGGCCGTCAGCACGAGGTCGGGCCAGGGGGGCTCGAGCGCGTCCGATTTTTCGACGTCGATGCCGGCCAGCGTCGGCCGCGGCGCCGCGTGCAGCAGCAATTCCCAACGACGAAACACGAGTTGCTTCGTGATCGCCGATACGCCGAGCGCACGCGCGATCACGCGCAATTGTTCGTAGTCGCCCGCCTTGGCACCTTTGAGAAGCCATACGATCGGCGTCGCCGCCGCTGCATTCGACATTCGCGTAACGCCGTCGCTAAACTCACCGCCACTGCGGGAATTGAAGAACGATGGATGAGCAGCCGCAAGGGGCGAGCCCTCGCCTTGCACGCTCCGCACTGACGCGGATCCTCCGTTGATCATCGATCGCTATTTGATGCGCCTCGTGTTGGGGCCGACGCTGACCGGCTTCGGGTTGCTCATCCTCCTCGTGTCCGCGTTCAACGCCGCCGCGCTGTTGCGCGACGCCGCGTACTCGCGCATTCCGATGAATCAAGTGTTCACGCTGATCGGGCTGCGCGACTTGATCGCCGCGGAAGTTCTGCTGCCGACGTCGTTGTACATGGGCGTGCTGACGACGATGAATCAGTGGCATCGCGATCGCGAAGCGTTCGCCGTCTACGGCGCCGGCATCGTGCCGGGCCGCACCGCATACCCGGTTTGGTCGATCGCGATCGTCACCTGCCTCGCCGTGGCCGGGCTTTCGCTGTTCGCACGTCCGTGGGCGTACGCCGAGAGCTACAAGCTCGACGCCGACTCGGGGCAGCTCACGACCGCATCGATGCAGGCCGACCACTTCTACACGTTCGGCGGAAACCTCGTGTTGTCCGCGGCGACGATCGACCGCGCCGCCGATCTGATGCACGGCGTGTTCGTGCAGACGCGGTTGCCCGAAGAGGTGCGCGTGATCCGCTCCGACGACGGGCGCATCTATCCGGCGTCGGCGGACAGTCGCCAGCGCATCGAGCTCGGCAGCGGCATCAGCTATTCCATCAGCGAATCGACGCGCGCCGATCGCAAGTCCGAATTCCAAAGCCTCGTCTACTACGCCGCCTCCGAGCCGATCGCCGACGTACAGAACAAACGCCGCGCGTTACCCACGCAAGAGCTCCTCACGGCGACGACGCCGAAGGAACGCGCCGAGCTGCAATGGCGCATCTGTCTGCCGGTCATCGCGTTCTTCATGGCGTTGATCGCGATCGAGATCTCGCGCTCGTTGCCGGGGCGCAGTCCGTATCCGCGATTCCTCGCCGGAATCGCCATCTACGCGGTCGTCTTCAACGTCGCCGCCGCGGGCCGCACGTGGGTGGAAAACGGCAAGGTTCCGAACGTGCCGGGCATGTTGTGGGTGCCGGTCGCGACGGCCATCGCGTTCCTATTGGTGCGCCAGCTACCCGCCGTTAGTCTGCGGCGGCCCGGGTGAACCGAGCCTATCGCTATCTCGCGCGCGAACTCGCCAAGAGTTACGCGCTGATCGGCATCGCGATGGTCGTGCTGTTCGATCTGCTCGCGTTTCTCAATGAATCGCAGGACATCGGCGAACAACAGTACACGACCCTCGATGCATTGATCGTCGTCGCGTACAGCACGCCCGCGCTGTTCGTCGACCTGTCGCCGTTCGTCGGAATGCTCGCGACGCTGAACGCGTACGAACGTCTGAATGCGACGAGCGAACTGATCGCGCTGCGCGGCGCCGGCGTGTCGGGCGGCCGCCTCGCGGCAGTCGCGAGCCTCGTCGCGATGCTGTTCATGTGTTTCGTTGCCGGCGTCGAATACGTCGCGCGGCCGCTTCGCCTCGACGCCGCGTTGCTGCGCATTCACGAGACCGCGGCCGCCGGCAACTTGCTGCGCGGCAGCGGCTTCTGGATCCGCTCCGGGCAAACGTTCGTAAATGTGTCCGAACTCGCCGAATCCGAGAAACCGGCCGAGATACGCATCGTCACCTTCGCACCCGACGCACATCTCGAGAGCTACACGCGCGCGACGAGCGCCGAAGTCGTCGACGCGACGCACTGGCGCCTCGACAACGTGTGGTCGAAGCAGTACGCGGACGACGGCACTCCGGCGGCGCCGGACGCCGCCCCCACGCGACCCTGGCAACCGCCGTGGGACCCGAGCATTCGGTTGTACGACCTGCCGGTTGCGAGTTTCACGATCCGAGATCTGATGTCGCGAATCGCGCATCGCGCCAACGAATCCGTCGGGGCGCAGACCGAAGCGATCGAGCTGTGGAGGCGTCTGACGCTGCCGCTCGCCGGCATCGCCTACGCGCTGCTTGCCGCGCCGTTCGCGCTGCTGACCAACGTCCGCGGCGGGCGCGCGCTGCGCCTGGCGATCGGCGCGGTGCTCGCGCTGCTCGTCTACGTCGGCCAGCAACTACTGTCGAACGCAGGTATACTCGCCGGCCTGCCGGTCCCTGCGACCGCGATCGTGCCCACGCTGTTGGTGTTCGTGCTCGCGTTCATCGCCATACGGCGCCTGGCCTGACGTTTACTCGATATGCAACTGCTCAAAGCCTTCATCCGTCGATACCCGTTCCAGAGCGTGTTCCTCGCGGTCGCGCTGCTGCTCGCGGGCATCGCCGACGGTATCGGGCTGTCGTCGCTGCTGCCGGCATTGCAGCTCGCGATGTCGTCACAGGACGACGAGGTCTCGCACAACGAATTCGCCCAGCGCGTGCACGACGTGCTGGCGCGCACCGGAATCGCGCCGACGCTCGGCTTGCTGCTCAGTTTGATTCTCGGCGCCATCGTGCTGAAGAACGCACTGATATTCGTCGCGGAGCAACGCATCGGTTACATCGCCGCCGACGTCGCGACCGAGCTGCGGATGAACCTGCTGACCGCGATGATCGCGTCGCGCTGGGGCTTCTTCACGCGGCAATCGACCGGCGGGCTCGCGAACGCCATGGCGACCGAAGCGTGGCGCGCAGCACAAGCGTACGTCTTCGCCGTGCGGGTACTCGCAACGGTCATCGAAGCGACCGTCTACACTGCGGTCGCCGTG
This sequence comes from Pseudomonadales bacterium, assembly GCA_035686405.1. Classification (GTDB taxonomy): domain Bacteria; phylum Pseudomonadota; class Gammaproteobacteria; order Pseudomonadales; family Azotimanducaceae; genus DATJGR01. The sequence continues at coordinate 7,012 of DASRZO010000063.1, forward strand.
CTCGTGTCGTGGGAAGCGACCATTCTCTGTTTCGCTGCAGGCGCCTTCGTGCTGTCGGCGTCGCACGTATTCGTACGCATCGCGCATCGCGCCGGCGACAAGCAGACGCGTTGGTATCGATCGCTGCTCGCCACGTTGTCGGACGTACTGCAATCCGTGAAGACGTTCAAGGCAATGGGCCGCGATCACGTCGCCGAGGAAGTGCTGACGCTCGAGACGGAGAAACTGAGGGGCGCATTGCGGCGCCAAGCGCTCGGTGAAGCCGGCATCGAGGGCGCGCAGGAAACGCTGCTCGCGTTCGTCATCGTCGGCGGCATCTTCGTCGCACTCGTGTCGTTCGAAGTACAGCTCGCTACCGTGACGTTCATGGCGGTCGTGCTCGGCCAAACGCTGAAGCGGATCGGCCGCGTGCAGAAGATGCATCAAAAGGTGCTGACGTGCGAAAGCGCATACTGGGCACTCGACGCGACCATCAACCAAGCGCGCGCGGAAGCCGAGCGCAGCCTCGGTTCGGCCACCGTCGAATTGTCCGACGGTATCGAATTCGACGGCGTCAGCTTCGCGTACGGCGAACACCGCATCCTCGACCGCGTATCGCTGACGATTCCTGCCGGCGTGATCACGTGCCTCGTCGGCGACTCGGGATCGGGCAAGACGACGATCGCCGACCTCGTGATCGGCTTGATCACGCCGCAATCGGGCGAGATCCGGGTCGACGGCAAACCGCTCGGCTCGCTCGACGTCCGCAGCTGGCGCCACAGCATCGGCTACGTGCCGCAGGAAAACCTGCTGCTGCACGACTCGATCTTCCACAACGTCGTGCTCGGCGATCCGAGCTTGACGCGCGCCGACGTCGAAGCGGCGCTGAAGGTGGCGGAAGCCTGGGATTTCGTCGCGCGGCTGCCTGACGGCATCGACACGCTCGTCGGCGAACGCGGCACGCTGCTGTCGGGCGGACAGCGGCAGCGGGTCATGATCGCGCGCGCGCTCGCGCATCAACCGAAGCTGCTGATTCTCGACGAAGCGACCAGCGCACTCGATCCCGCGACGGAGGCCGACATCTGCGCCACGCTGCGTTCGCTGCGCGGCAAACTGACGATCCTGGCGGTGTCGCACCAATCCGCGATGGCCGAGATTGCCGACGAGGTCTATCGCGTCGAAGCGGGCGCGCTGGCGCGCGACGACGGCCGACGCGTGCGTTCGCGCCTCAGTCAGTCCGTCGTTCACTGACCTCGCGGTACCCGCAGCTTTCGCACCTCGCGCTCGACTAACGGATGGCGTTCATCAGCGCGCGCACTCGCGCGACCGTTCGATCCGCTTCGTTCGACGCCGCGTGATCCCGCGCGGCGCACGGTTCGTTCGACCACGTGCCGTAGCCGTGCGCGACGAACTCGGCGTGGAAGAGCCCAATGTCGCGCGACAGCCGTTTCGGCAGCAGCGCCATCATCGTCCGATACGCGATCGATTTGACCGTGGTGTCGCGACCGTCGGCGTCGTTCGCGCCGAGGTCGAAGATGTGCACGTCGCGTCCGGTCGCCGCGGCTTCGGACAACATCGCGACGCTGTCGGACGACACGATGAATGCGTCCGCGAGCGCGAGGATGCCGAAGTACGGATTGTCCGCATCGCCGGCGCGATATCGATGCAGCCGCATCGGCGCCGTCACGGTCGACTCGAGCACGTCGGCCACGATGCCGCGCGTTCGAGCGCTCGTCGTCACGATGGCGCTGCCGCCGCGCGCTGCCACCATCGCGTCGATCTTCCGCGCCAGCCGGCGTGCGGCGCGCTCGCCGAGCACGAACGGTCCGCTGTCGCCGCCGACGAGCACGCCGAGCAAGGGGCGCGGCATCTCGGCGAGCCGCGACGCCCAACGATCACGCTCTGCCGCGAGACGCGACGGCACGACCCCGTGCTGCGTCATCAGGTTGTGCACGACATTCGGCTCGCGCGGAACGCGATACTGCGGTGTCGTGATCACCAAACCGAATTCGCTGCGGCGCGCCCAGGTACGACCGAGGAACACGAGCTTCGTACGGCCGCCGCTCGCACGAGCGATCCAACGACACACCGGCTCGTTCTTCACGCCGGCGCAGACGATGACGTCCGGCCACGGCGGTGTCAGCGCATCGGACGCACTCGCGTCGATGCCGCGCAGCGTGACCCGGCGCAGGATTCCGAGCGGCCCGGCCCACGTGTTGTAACGCAGTCGTTTGGTGACGAAGTTGGGATCGACGCGCTGCGCAAGCCCGAAGATCTGCGAGTTCTCGCCCGCACGATAGCTCGCAACGGCCCACACGCCGGGCGCGTTGTCTTGCCGAGAGGCTTTCTCTGTATAATCGCCCCCCGTCAAACAATCCGCCTCGAGTCGTTCACGACACCAATGGAAAAGCGCGAGGATTATGCAGTTCGGCTGACTGAGCTTGTCAACCGACTCGCCGAAGCAGGAACCGTCGTCGACGTCGACAGCGATCTCGTCGACGACGTCGGACTGTCGTCGATCGAAATCATGGAACTCGTCGAGCAGCTCGAAGACGCGTACGACATTTCGTTCCCGCTGAACGATCTCGCGGAAATCCGCACGATCAACGACATGGTCAAAGAACTCGAGCGGCTGGTCGCTAATCGATGAAGCTCATTGAACGCAGAATTTCTGCCGAGACGTTGCCTTGGCAGGATCGCGACGTGCTCGGCACGATGATTCAGGTCGACGGCTCGCCGACGCTCGGCAGCGTGAACGGCCAACGCGTCGTGCTCGCCGGCACGAACAACTATCTCGGGCTCACGTTCCATCCGGACTGCGTGCGCGCCGCGGCCGAAGCCGCGCACCGCTACGGCACGGGCACCACCGGCTCGCGTCTCGCGAGCGGCACGTATCCGGATCACGCCGCCCTCGAACGCGACCTCGCCGAGTTCTACGACGCGCGCTCGGCGATCGTGTTCACGACGGGCTACCAGGCCAACGTCGGAATGATCTCGGCGATCGCCGATCGCGGCGCGGTCATTCTGTTGGACGCGCAGAGCCACGCGAGCATCTACGACGGCGCAACGTTGTCGGGTGCGACGACGTATCGCTTCAAGCACAACGATCCGGCCGACCTCGAGAAACGCCTGCGCCGGCTCGGCGAAGGTGCCGCGAACTCGCTGGTGGTCGTCGAAGGCATCTACAGCATGCTCGGCGATACCGCGCCGCTCAAAGAATTCTGCGAAATCACGACGCGTTACGGCGCCTCGATGTTCGTCGACGAAGCGCACTCGTTCGGCGTGCTCGGTGCGACCGGTCGCGGACTCGCCGAAGCGCTCGGCGTCGAAGATCAGGTCGACGTGATCGTCGGCACGTTTTCGAAGAGCCTCGGCTGCGTCGGCGGCTACGCGGTCAGTCGGCACCACGATCTGACCTCGCTGCGCGGCGCGGCGCGCTCGTACATCTACTCCGCCTCGAGCTCGCCATCGGTGATGGCATCCGCGCGCGCGGCGCTGAAGGTGATCCGCGAAAACCCGAGTTTGCGGCAACGCTTGCTCGACAATGCGCGCGTCACATACGGCGCGTTGCAGCAACTCGGCTACGAACTCGGCCCCGAAGTCAGCCCCGTCGTCGGCGTGCACGTACGCGATTCCGAGCATGCGCTCGACGCGTGGCATTTCTTGCTCGACCACGGCGTGTACGTGAATTTGGTGCCGCTGAAGGCCTCACCCGGCCCGTTCTGTCTACTGCGGGTCAGCTTGTCCGCGGCGCACACGCCGGAACAAGTCGAAACGATCGTCGAAGCATTCCGCGCGCTGAAGCAGTCCGGACCGTTGCGCGGCTGATCGCTCGATCGAGTTTCCGATCCGCCCATCCACGGTGCACTCGCGGTTCGGCGCGAACCGCTACAGCACCTTCGTCATGAACACGCTGAACGGGTCGAGTTTGTAGTCGCCGAACGGGCCGCACCGTTCGAAACCGAAGCGTTCGTACAGACGCAAGGCCGCGTCGAAACCCTCGGTCGACCCGGTCTCCAAGCTCACTCGTCGATACGAGCGCCGCGCCGCCTCGTCGAGAATGTGCGCCAGCAACCGTGCAGCAACCCCTTTACGCAGGTGTTGGGGCGCGGTCCGCATCGACTTGATCTCGCCGTGCGTCCGGTCCAGCTCCTTCAGCGCGCCGCAGCCGAGCAAAGCGTCGCGCTGCCACACGGTCCAAAACGTGACGTCGGGTTTGCGCAGCGCGTCGAGTCCGAGCGCATGCACGCTCTCGGGCGGCGACTGCGCGTGCATCCCGGCGAGATGCAACCGAATCAACGCGACGACTTCCGCTTCCGTCACGTCGTCGCGGCGAATGTCGAAGTCGGCCATCCGGACGCGCCGCGGTCAGTAGCGGCCGCCGAGCTTCGCGTGGTCCCAGCTCACGTAGCGCTCCGGATGGAACTTGATGACCGCGCGCTTCGCTGCGGTTTTCGACACGGCGCCGATCAACGCCTGACGCTGCGCCGCATCGACGGTTTGACCGCGCGTGTTGATCTTCACGAGCGTGTCGATCGCCGTGTCGAGGTCCTCGATGATCTCGGCACGCGCGTAGATGACGAGGCCTTTCAGCTTCGAATATTCGGTGCCGGTCTCGACCAACAAGCTCGCGCGCGGGTCGCGCTTCCAGTTCAGTACCTTCTGCGATTTCGCGAACGTCGTGACGTACAGACACCCCGCATCGTCGACGTAAAACCACATCGGCATCGGATGCGGATAACCGTCCTTGCCGTTCGACACGATGATCAGCGTCTTCGCGCCGTCGAGAAATTCCCGCGTCTCCGCGGCCGTGAGTTCGATGCTGTTGCGTCTCGAAGGCATGGTGAGATCTCCAGATGATTCGCGGCTACAGCGCGACCGTTCGCAGCGGTTTCGAGTGGCGCCACTCGGCCAGCAGCGTTCGCAATGCCGCGACGAACGCCAGCGGTTGGTCCAGGAAGAGATGGTGCTGCGCCTCGGGAATCGCGACGAACGGCACCGACTCGTCGAGCACCTTGAACATGTAGTCGGCGATCTCTTGGCTGAAGAGATAGCTGTCCTGCCCGTAGATCACGCCGACGCGACAGCCGATGCGTTTCAACCCCTCGGACATGTTCGTGTTGAATTCCATCTTGCGGAACAGGCCGTCGTCGAACTTCCACGTCCACCCGCCTTCGGTTTCCTTCAGCGAGTGCTTGCCAATGTAGTCGAGGATGTACTGATTGTTGCAGTCTTGCGGCGGCATCAGGCGAAACCGCGACAGCGCCTCGGCGTAGTCGTTGTAGACGCGCTTCGGTCGAATGGGCGAGCGGCGCGGGTCGCGTTCCCATTGAAAATCCGGCGGCCGCACCGCGGAGTCGACCAGCACGATGCCGGCCACGCGACTCGGATATCGCAACGCCGTATTCAGCGTGACGAAGCCGCCGAAGCTGTGGCCGATCACCAACGTGTCGTCGCCGAAGCCGACGGCGTCCATCACGGCAACGACTTCGGCGGCGAACGCTTCGGGCGAATAGGACTCGCGATGATCCGAATCACCCATGCCGGAGAGGTCGAGCGCGACGACGCGATAGTGTTCGAGCAGAAACGGCGCGATGAACGTCCACCAGTGCGCGTGCGCACCGTTGCCGTGGACCAACACGATGCCCGGCATGTCACCGGCGCCGCCCCAATACAGATAGCGGATACGCGCGCCGTCGACGCCGACCGCGCCGCGCTCGAACGGCGTCTCGACCGCTTTGACGAACCATCCCGGCGCGTTTTTCGCGACGCCCACGGTGCCCTCGAACCGACGATAAGGAGCGGATTCTCCGGGTAGGTCGGCACGACGTCCAGCGAGCCGTGGTGCGTCGCGCATCGATCGGGCAAGCTGGCACGCGAAGGAGATGCCCCCCGCGATGTTCACGTTGCCGAAGTTCCGCTGCGCCGCCGCGCTGGTCGCAACGCTGGCTTGCCCATGGTTCACGCCGCCGGCATTCGCCGAAACGGCGGAACCGATCGCCGCGTTTTCGCCGCACGGCACGGTCAAGGGCGTCCGCCAAGTCACCGCGCGCTTCGTTGCACCGATGGTCGCGCTCGGCGATCCGCGCCTCGCCGATCCGTTCGACATCGCATGCCCCGCGCCAGGGCACGGTCGTTGGGCCGATGAACGCGATTGGGTGTACGACTTCGACGCCGACCTACCCGGCGGCGTGCGCTGTCGGTTCACGCTGCGCAAAGACCTGCACGCGCTCGACGGCGCGCCGGTCGTCGCGACGCGCGCGTACGAATTCGACACCGGCGGTCCGTCGATCCGCACGTCGTTGCCGTATCGAGGCGGCGAGATCGACGAAGATCAGGTGTTCCTGCTGGCGCTCGACGCCGAGGCGACGACCGAGTCGATCGAGCGGGCCGCCTACTGCGCGATCGACGGCATCGCCGAACGCGTACCCGTGCGGGTACTGACCGGCGACGAACGCGCCGCGGTGCTCGCGCAGCGCAACGACCTCGGCTACAGCTACTACGACATGCTGTGGAAAGACGGCGCGCAGAGCGTCGCGCGCGTACGCGATCGCACCGTCGAACGCGCCGAGGCGCTCGTCGTCGCGCTCGCGTGCAAGCGGCGGTTGCCGCCGGATGTGAAGCTGCAATTGATCTGGGGCGCCGGCGTCGCCGCGCCGAGCGGCATCGCGACCACGCTCGATCAGAAGTTGCCGTTCGCGGTGCGCAGCGAATTCACCGCGCGCGTCGAGTGCGACCGCGTCAACGCGCGCGCCGGCTGCCTACCGATGGCGCCGCTGCGCGTCCGTTTCAGCGCGCCGGTGCCGACGCAACGCGCGCTCGCCATCCGCGCGCGTCTGCCCGACGGAACCGCACTGGCGCCGACGCCGATCGCCGGCGCCGAGAGCGTCGAGGCGATCGAGTTTCCACCGCCGTTTCCCGACGGTAAGACGCTGCGCGTCGACATCCCGACCGACCTCGCCGACGACGGCGGCCGGCCGCTGGCGAACGCACAGCGGTTTCCGCTCGACATCGCGATCGACGTATTTCCGCCGCTCGCCAAATTCACCGGCGACTTCGGCATCCTCGAGGCGAACGCAAGTCCCGTGCTGCCGGTGACGCTGCGCAACGTCGAAGTCCGCATTCCCGGGAAGCGCGCCGAACTGATCGGCCGGCAATTGCGCGAAACGTCGAACGCCGCGAGCGTCGCCGACTGGCTGCGGCGCGTCGAGCTCGCCAACCGACCGCGCGGCGAGTGGTCGTACGACGACGCCGAGAAGAAACAGGTGTGGTCCGAGCACACCGCCGATACGTCCGTGTTCGGCGCAACCGACACGACGCAGTCCTTCGACGTGCCGTTTCCGCACGCGCCGGCGAACGCCGACGATACGCCCGCGGCGCGCCCGTTCGGCGTCGTTGGCATCCCGCTGCCGCAGCGCGGCTTCTACGTCGTCGAGATCGAGAGCCGGCGGCTCGGGGCGGCGCTGCTCGGCAAGGACCAGCCGCGCTACGTATCGACCGCGGTGCTTGTCACGAACCTCGGCGTACATCTGAAGCTCGGCCGCGAGTCGTCGCGCGTGTGGGTCACGCGCCTCGACGACGCGACGCCGGTCGCGAACGCCGACGTCGAGATCACGAACTACTGCAACGGCGCGTTGCGCTGGCACGGCCGCACCGACGCCGACGGCGTCGCGGTCGTCGACGCGTCGTTCGGTGCGCCGCACGGCGGCGACTACTGCGGACCCGGCGGCGGCGATTTCGAACCGCTGATGGTCAGCGCGCGCACCGATGACGACTTCAGCTTCGCATTGTCGTCGTGGGTGAACGGCATCGGGCCGTACGAATTCCAGTTGCCGGTCGGCGGCACGTACGCGCTCGCGCTCGATCACACGGTGCTCGACCGTCCGCTCTATCGCGCCGGCGAGACGGTCTCGATGAAGCACTTCGTGCGCACGCACACGCTCGCCGGCGTGGCGGTACCCGCCGGTGTGCCGGGAGCGCGGCGAGCGCGCGTGACGCACCTCTACAGCGATACCCGCTACGAGTTGCCGGTCGCGGCGTTCGACGCGAACGGCATCGCCGAATCGACGTGGGCGATTCCGAACGACGCGAAAACCGGCGATTACCAAGTCGAAGTCGCGGCCGACGACCAGCCGGGCGACACGCAGACGTGGCGCACGACCGGCCGCTTCAAAGTCGAGCAGTTCCGTTTACCGACCATTCGCGCAACCGTCGACGGGCCGCGCGCTGCGCAGCTGCGGCCGAGCTCCGTGGCGCTCGACCTGCACGCGAGCTATCTGTCCGGCGGCAGCGCCGCGAATCTGCCGGTGAAATTGCGCACGACGGTGGAGTCGCGCAGCGTCCGCTATGCCGACTACGACGACTATCAATTCGGCGGCCGCGACGTCGCCGAAGGCACGACGCACGACGGCTCGCCCGCCTACGACTTCGAACCGGAAGTGCCGGCGGCGCAAGTCGCCGCGCGATTGTTGCCGACGACGCTCGACGCGAACGGCGCGGCGCGCGTCGACGTCGGCGACTTGCCCGCGGTCGACGAGCCGTCGACGTTGATCGCCGAGCTCGACTACGCCGATGCGAACGGCGAAATCCTGACGAGCGTCGGCCGTGTCGCGCTGTGGCCGGCCGCGGTCACGCTTGGTATCCGCCGCGACGGTTGGGTGGCGAGTCCGCGCGAGATGCGATTTCGGGTGGTCGCGCTCGATCTGCGCGGACAACCGATTTCCGGCCAACGCGTCGAGGTCTCGCTGTATGCCGCGTCCGACTATTCGTATCGCAAACGTTTGATCGGCGGCTTCTACGCGTACGAGAACATTCGCGACGTGCGCAAACTCGAGCCGTCGTGCGCCGGCCGCACCGACGCGCACGGTCTGCTCGCGTGCGACGTCGCGCCGGGTGTATCGGGCGAAGTGATCGCAGTCGCACGCGCGACCGACTCATCCGGCCACGCCACGCACGCGTCGACGTCGATGTGGGTGACCGGTGACGACGCGTGGTGGTTCGGCGGCACCGTCGGCGAACGCATGGACGTGTTGCCGGAGAAGAAGGAATACGAAGCCGGCGACGTCGCGCGTTTCCAAGTGCGCATGCCTTTCCGCAGCGCAACGGCGCTCGTCACGGTGGAGCGCGAAGGCGTGATCTCGAGTTTCGTGACGACGCTGTCCGGGCGCGAACCGGTCGTCGAAGTGCCGATCGACGCGGCGTATGCGCCGAACGTCTTCGTCTCGGTGTTCGCGGTGCGCGGGCGCGTCGGCACGTTCTTCAGCTGGCTCGCCGACATCGCGCGGCGCTTCGACCTACCGAACTTCATACCGCGCGACGGCGGCCGGCCGACCGGTCTGGTGGATC
>DASRZO010000064.1:0-5254 GCA_035686405.1 Pseudomonadales bacterium
CGGCGGATTGCTCGCCGCCATGCACGCGGCGAGGACGCCGTTCGTCTTCGCGTGTCCCGGCGACGCGCCGTTGTTGCCGCCGACATTGATCGAGCGTCTGGCGCGAACGCTCGACGGTCGTACCGCCGACGTCGCGTACCCGCATGACGGCGAGCGTCCGCAGCATCTCTTCCTGCTCGTGCGCCGCGCCGCGACGGAGCGCTTGCGCCAGTACCTCGACGCCGGCGGACGCGCGGTGCACGAATGGGCGGAACGGATGCACGCCGTGCGCCTCGACGCGCGGTCCGATCGCGACGCGTTCGTCAACGTCAACTCCGCCGCCGACCTCGCACAACTCAACACCATGGCGCCGGTGCGACAGCGCAGGCCGTACAGACGGTGAAGCTCCGCGTCCAAGACGATTCGATGCGTTCTGGCCCGACGCGATCGCAAGTCGCTCGTCTCGGCGACGGGCTCGCCGTCGAGTCGGTCTGCCGCTTCGCCGACGGCCGCGCGCCGACCTATGCGCTGTTGGTCGAAGAGGATTTCACCTGCGTCGACCCGAGCGACCGCGACGATCGATCGGATCTCCTTCCGAATCCGATTGCCCCGAATCGGCAAGCCTCGAGTTCGCAGCGCGCAAGCGCTTCTTAGTTCAAACGCGGACGCAAGCTAGATCGCCGTCGCCGTGGTGCCGGACAATTCGATCTCTCCGCGACGGCATTCGTCCGCTGCAAGGCTCTAATCCTCGATGGCATTCCACTCATTGATGATGCGATTGGTTGCGCAGTTGCGCGGCGCGACGCCTCCACCGGCGGACGTCGTCGAGCTCGGCAATCAAACGTTCAAGGCGCGCCCCGGCGATTGCGAGCGCGTCGCCGCACTGTTGTCGCAATTGCGGACGCCGTTCGATGCGACGCTGCTGCGCGCGATCGACGCGCGCGCCGGCGCCGATCGCGCCGGCAGTACCGCGGATTTCTATCGCGCGCTCGGTTACTCGAGTTATCGCACGATCGACGTGAACGGCCGTTACGGCAGCCTCGTGATGGACTTGAACCGCAACCTCGCAACGCACTACGGCTATCGCACGACGTTCGCGCTCGTCACGAACAACGGCACCGGCGAACACGTTTTCAACCAAGCGGCGGTGTTCGAGAACGCGCACGCGTTGTGTCGGACGGGCGGCGCGATGGTGCACGTGCTGCCGTTCTTCAACTATCTCAATCACGGCTTCTTCGCCTTCAACCCGATTCTGTTCCACGATCTCGCGGCCGCGAACGGCTACCAACTCGCGCGCTTGTCGATCGCAAGCAATCACGGGCTCGAGATCGGCACCGCCGGCGCGAACGACGTGTTGACGCGCGAGCAGTTGCAAGAACGTTGTGCCGTCGACGGCAGCCGGCGCGGTTCGCTGCTGCATTTGCTCGGCATCGGCAAAACCGGCAAACGCAGCCGGCGCGCGCTGAGCCTCGCGTTGCGACGCGTGATGCAGGACAGTCCGAACGTCAGCGTCGTCGCGGTGCTGCGCAAGTCGGTCGACGCGCCGTTTCGTTTTCCGATTCAAGGCATGTACGGGGGCACGAACATCGACGATGCGGACATTCGCGACGGTTACGTCACCGACCGCGCCGAGGCAACGCAATGATCGACGTGCTCGCCCGCGCCGACACGACTTCGTTCCACGTCGAGCCGTTCCCGCATCTCGTGATCGACGGCGCGCTCGACGCGGACGTCTACGCCGCGTTGTCGGCGCAATTTCCGACGCTGGACGTGGTCAAGCGCCACGCCGAGCGGGCGAAGAACAATCACCTGTACTTGCTGTCGGCGCGCGAGATCGAAGCCGCCGCCGGAATTTCGACCGACTGGAAGGCGTTTTTCCGCTACCACGTGTCGACCGCGTTCTGGCGCAGCGCGCTCGCGTTGGTCCGCCCGCATTTGACGGCGTTGCATCCGCGGCTCGAACAGATTGCCGGGCGGCCGCTCGAAGCATTCCGTACCGTCGTCAGGGACTACAACTCGCCGTTCGACGAAGAGATCTCGCTCGACTGCCAATTCGGCACGAATTCGCCCGTCACGCGCGCATCCAGCGTCCGTTCGCCGCACCTCGATCGGCCGTCGAAGCTGTTCAACGCGCTGCTGTATTGCCGCACACCCGAAGACGACACGCCGGGCGGCGAGTTGGTGCTCTATCGCGCCATCGCGCCGCTGTTGTACGCACAAGGGTCGAGCATTCTGCAGACGCGCGTAGCGCCGGCGAAACGAATCGCGTACCGCGCCAATCGGCTCGTGTTGTTCTTGAACTCGCCGCGTTCCGTGCACGGCGTATCGCCCCGTCCGAAGACGCCGCACGTACGCCGCTACGTCAACTTCCTCTGCGAATTTCGCGAGAATTTGTTCGAGCTCGAACGGGCATCGCCGCTGACGCGCATCGTAGACAGCGCGGTGACAGCCGTTCGCTCGCGCTCCGAACTCGCCATCGCAGAGACCGTCTGAACCGACATCTGCGACGCGTCGCCGCACCGGTACCAAGCGCGTCGGGCCATCAATGGCCGCAATCTCCGCGGCGCGGAGTTCTGCCACGTCGCCCAACAGCGAAAAAAAGGGGCGGTCTCCGCCCCTTCGATCGATCGGCCCGAACCGACGTCAGAAGACGCGGCGGCGGCGCAACGCAACGAGCCCCAGCAGGCCCGTTACGAGCAGCTCGACCGTGCCGGGCTCCGGTACCGTCGTGCAGCTGCCCTGACTGATCGCGAAGTTGCCGATGCCCCACTCCCACGGCTCGACGATGATCTTCGAGATCGAACCGCAGCGATCCGTCGAGGCGAAGCCGAAACCCGGCGTATTCGTCGCGCTCAACGAGAACGCTTGGTACGCGCTGCTGCCGCCGGCGTCGAAACCTTCGACCCAACCCGTGCCGTTGCTCGACGCGCCGACGTTGAACGAAAACGCAACGGTGTTCGCCGGCAAAATCAACTCGACCCACTCGACCGACGTCTTGTAGACGTCGCCGAGCGCTGCGGGAAACCAACCGGAATTCTTGTCGAGCGTCATCGCCAGCGGCGCGGCTTCGCCTTCGCTCCAGAATTCGATGCTGCCGCCGAGCGGCGACGCGACCGACGTCACCGCCGAGTCGTCCGCGCGCGGGTCCGCCGGGAAATCGGTCATCGTGTACAGCGTCGCCAGATTTGCCGGCGTCGTCAGGATGACGTTGGCGTTGCTCGGCACCGCGACGGCGCAGGCAAGGGCCGTCAAAAGCGCGATCGTCACGCGTTGCGACATGGGCTCTCCACTGAATCGATATCCGCTTCGGGAACGTCGGGATTCGAGCGACTGCTTGGGAAACTCGACGTGGATCGCAGTGTATGCGCGCACCCACGCGCAGTCGTATGGCGGACTTGTCGGCCGCGCCCGGCAACCGGCTCACAAACCGCGCCGAGTGCTTACCGAATCACCACATGCGACACAAACTGCGCACGCACGATGCGGCGTGCACGACCTCCGTGCGGGCGGCGACGCGACCCGCTATTCGTGTAGAGGTCGGATGTCGCGTCCATCGCGCGCCGGCGACTCTGCGCTGTTTACGCGGCCGGACGCCAGTTGCCGTGGAAGCCGAACGGAACCCGGTGATCGAGGTACGCGGTCGCGATCGGACCGGCGCCGACGTTCTGCGCATCGAGGATCACGAGATGGCTCGCCTTGCGATTGTCGTCGTAGACGTTCGCGAGCAGGTATCCGTCCCCCTCGGCGGCATCGTCAGCGCGCGGGACGAAGATCGGCTCGTTCGTCGCGCAGCCCGGACCGACGTCGTACGTCTCCATGCGGCCGGTGCGGTGATCGACGCGCGCGATCGCATTGAAGCCGCCGACGCGGACCTGCGGTTTCGTGTCGCACGCGATGTAGCCGTATCGATACGACAAGCCGGTGCGGCGCTCGTCGAGCCGCGGGAATTCGCACGCCACGTCCGACAGACGTTCGCTCTTGTAGTCGTCGGAGTTGCGGCTCATGTCGAAGGTCCAGCGCGTGAGCCGCGGTATCGCCTTGTCGGGATCGCCGGGCGTACCGTCCGGCAACGGAAAGAGCGGCGCCGCTTCGCATTCGCAGACGTCGCAGACGACCGTGTCGCCGTCGGTGTGTGCGTTCATCGGATGGAAGACGTAGCCCGGTTCGCCGCGGAACCAGCGCATGTCGGCGACGCTGCCTTTGCGCGGCATGATGCCGATGTAGGTACCCTTCTCCGGTTCCCACGCGTATACCGGCGCGCCTTGCATCGCGCGCTCCATCGAACCCGTTAGCGGCATGATCGGAAAGATCACGTGGTCCTTCGTGACCATGAAGTCGTGCACCATCGCGGCGTACGGCGCCTTGAACGTTTCCGATCGCGTCAACTTGCCGTGGCGATCGACGACGTGGAACGACATGTCTGCGGAAATGCCGCCCGTGGCGTTGTAGCCGAAGAACACCATCTCTCCGGTCTCGGGATCCATCTTCGGATGCGCGGTCATCGGTCCGACCAGCTTGCCGTCGAACTTCCACGCGCCGATCGACGCGAGCGTGTCGGGCTCGATCTCGAACGGCGCATGGCCTTCCTCGAGCGCCAGCAACTTGCCGGCGTGCCACACGATGTTCGTGTTGGCGATGCCGTCGGTCTCCATGAACCGGACGCGTTCGTCCGATTCCATCGGATTGAACGCGGAGAAAAGCGCCTCACCGGCCTCGTGCTCGAGCTTCCACTTCACCGTGCGGACCCAGCGATTGCGGTACGCGACCTTGCCGTCGCGAAGCATGAACGCGTGGATCATGCCGTCGCCGCCGAACCAATGGTGCATGCCGCGCGGTGCGAACTGCGGGTTCGGCCCGTTGCGATAGAAGGTCCCGTTCAGCTCACGCGGCACCGCTCCGGTGACGACGAGGTCCGTCGCGTCGCATTCCATTTGGATCGGCGCGTAGCCACCGATCAGGTTCGGATGATTCGGAAACGGTTTCGCCATCGCTCGATCCTCGGACCCAAAAACATCAGTGGTGATGGAAACACGTCGTTCGCACGCTAGCAATGCGCGATAGCATCGGTCGCCCATCGGTCGCGGAGGTCGTCGTGCCGAATCTCACCTGCCGCGAAACCGATGGGCCGCCGCACACGTCGACCTCGCGGGCACACGCGCAATCCGATCGCTGTGAGCAATTCGATCGACGTTTGAGGACTCGGGAAGGGGGGCCGCTCGGACCCGCTGTTCTGGGGAGAGAAACAGGCGGGTCCTCGCGGAAACCTCGAGATCTC
>DASRZO010000065.1:0-3899 GCA_035686405.1 Pseudomonadales bacterium
TCGGGCCCGGCCTCCAATGTCAGCGCGAGGTCTGATTCGCGCACGATCGAACTGGTCGCGACATTGCACAACGTCAATGTCGCCGCGTACCCCGCGGTCTTCGCCATACGGAGCGCCGCGAGCGTGTCGGCCGTTTCCCCGGACTGTGAGATCGTCACGAAGAGGCCGTCCGGCGGAACCGCGACGCGCCGGTAGCGATACTCGCTTGCGATCTCCACGTGGCACGGCAAGCCCGACAGACCTTCGATCCAGTATTTCGCGATCGATCCGGTATAGAAGCTCGACCCGCAGGCGACGATCGTGACCGATTTGATGCGATCGAAGATCCCCGCGGCTTTGGCCCCGAATGCAGGCTCGAGCACGCGGGTTTTGCTCAGCCGGCCTTCGAGCGTGTCTCGAATGACCTTCGGCTGCTCATGGATCTCCTTCAGCATGTGATGTCGGTAGTTGCCCTTGTCGACATCGTCGCTGTCGAGTTTCACGCGCACGCTCGTGCGCACGACGCTCTCGTTGTCGACGCTCCACACCGTGAAGCCCTTCGTCGTGATCTCGACCAGATCGCCCTCTTCGAGGAAGACGAAGCGGTCCGTGACCGGGCGCAGTGCGAGCACGTCCGACGCCAGGAAGTTCTCGCCGATGCCGATGCCGACGACAAGCGGGCTGCCGACGCGCGCACCGACCAATCGATCGGGTTCGTCACGCGAGATCACCGCGATCGCATAGGCGCCTTCCAATTGCTTGAGCGCCAAACGAACCGCTTCTACGAGCGTACGGCCGTCGGTCAGCAACGATTCGATCAGGTGCGCGATGACTTCCGAGTCGGTCTCCGAATCGAATCGGTAGCCTTTGCTCTCGAGCAGCTGCCGAATCTCTGCGAAGTTCTCGATGATGCCGTTGTGCACAACGCAGATTCGATCGCGCGACATGTGCGGGTGCGCGTTGCGCTCGAGCGGCGCGCCATGCGTGGCCCACCGGGTATGGGCGATGCCAACGGTACCGTTGAGCGGCGCCTCGTCGAGGCTGTCACACAGTTCTTTGACCTTGCCTACCCGGCGCCGCCGATCGATGCGACCGCAACCTTGCGGAATGACGGCGAGCCCCGCCGAGTCGTACCCGCGATACTCGAGCCGCTTCAATCCTTCGAGCAGAATTCCCGGAACGTCACGGCGCGCGATCGCGCCTACGATGCCGCACATACGTCAGTGGTTCCTTTGGTGAGATCCGCCGCTGGCTAGTGGTTGCCTTTGTCGCCGCCGCGTTTCGCCGGCGGCACCCAGCCGCCGATGTTGCGTTGACGGGCCCGTCCGACAGCCAATTCGCCCGCGGCAATCTTCGTAGTGACGGTCGATCCTGCCGCGACATAGCCGCCGTCGCCGACCTCGATCGGCGCCACCAGCGTCGAGTTCGAACCGATGAAGACGTCGCGGCCGAGATGGGTCTCGTGTTTCGCGAAGCCGTCGTAGTTGCACATGATCGTGCCGGCGCCGATGTTGCAGTCTTCGCCGGTGGTCGTATCGCCGAGATAGGCGAAGTGATTCGATTTCGTGCCGGCGCCGAGGCGGGTCTTTTTCGTTTCCACGAAGTTGCCGATCTTCACGCGCTCGGCGAGGACCGTCCCCGGACGCATTCGCGCGAACGGCCCGAGCTCGCAGCCCGCACCGATCACCGCGCCGTCGATGACGGTGTGCGCGTGAATCACCGCGCCGTCACCGATTTGTGCATCTCGGATCGCGCAACCGGGCCCGATTCGGACACCGTCACCCAAGCGAACCACGCCTTCGAGCACGACGTCGACGTCGATGATGCAGTCGATCCCCGTCTGAACATCCCCACGCGCATCGAAGCGTTCGGGGTCGCGCAACGTCACCCCGCCCGCCATCAGCCGTTGCGCCTCGCGCAGCTGATAGATTCGCTCGAGCCGCGCGAGCTCGGCGCGATCGTTCACGCCGGCGACCTCATCGGCACACGGGACTTTGTGCGCAACGACTTCGATGTTGCGCTCGACGGCGAGGCCGACGATGTCCGTCAAATAGAACTCGCCCTGATCGTTGTTGCGGTTCAGCTGTCCGATCAGCAGCCGCAGCATTGCGGCCGGCGCGGCGAGAATGCCCGAGTTGATCTCGGTGATCGTACGCTGCTCCGGCGACGCATCGCGTTCTTCGATGATCGCCCGCATCGTGCCGTTCGCGCCGCGTACGATCCGGCCCAGCCCCGTCGGGTTCGCTACGTCCGCCGTCACGACGACGAGCTTGCCGGCGCTCGCGACCGCGGCGCATGACCGGAGCGTCTCCGACCGCACCAAGGGGACATCGCCATAGAGGTTCAAGACGACCGATTCGGCCCGGACGGCCGGCAAAGCCTGTGCGAGCGCGTGACCTGTGCCGAGTTGTTGGCGCTGCTCTGTCCAGCTCACATCGCGTGCATCGGCGAACGCCGCTCGAACCAGCGACGCTGCGTGCCCGACGACGACGTTGATCGATTCCGGTTTCAGTCCTCGCGCCGCCTCGAGTACGTGCGCGAGCAACGGTCGACCGGCGAGATCATGTAGCACTTTGGGCAGCTTCGATCGCATCCGCGTGCCCTGACCCGCGGCGAGCACGACGACTTCGAGGCTCATGCGTGGGAGTCCGTTCCGGAAGTCGCCGGATTATAGATGTGCAGGTGCAAAAAGGGGTGACCCTAGTCACCCCTTTCAGCACCACGATGTAACTGAACTGTCGGGCGTCAGCGCCGACGTTTCTTCAGCTCTTCGAGTGTACGCAGACGCGCCGAGGCTTCCGCCAACTGCGCCGCGGCGACCGAGAAATCGAAGTCGGCGGCCTGATCCTGCAACGTGCGCTCGGCGTGTTCCTTCGCTTGCTGCGCTGCCGCCTCATCCAAATCGTCAGCGCGCAACGCCGTGTCGGCGAGAACCGTCACCGTGCTCGGCTGCACCTCGAGGAACCCACCCGACGCAAAGAAGACTTGCTCGTCGCCGTTGTCGAACTTGAGCCGAATTGGACCGGGTCGAATCCCGGTCAGCAGCGGCGCGTGCCCCGGCATGATGCCGAGTTCGCCGATCGTGCCGGTCGCGACGATCATCGTTACGCGGCCGGAGAAGATCTCCTTCTCGGCGCTGACGATGTCGACGTGCATCGTCATCGCCATGATTATTGCTTAGCCTCGAGCTTCTTCGCCTTCTCGACTGCGCCCTCGATCGTGCCGACCATGTAGAACGCTTGCTCCGGCAAATGGTCGTATTCGCCGTCGAGGATCGCTTTGAAGCTGCGCACCGTGTCTTCGCGGCTGCAGTACACGCCGGATTGGCCCGTGAACGCCTCGGCAACGAACATCGGTTGCGAGAAGAACTGCTGAATCTTCCGCGCGCGGTAGACGAGCTTCTTGTCGTCCTCCGACAGCTCGTCCATACCAAGGATCGCGATGATGTCCTTCAGTTCCTTGTAGCGCTGCAGCACTTGCTGCACCGCGCGCGCCGTTCGGTAGTGCTCTTCGCCGACGACCAGCGGATCGAGCTGACGGCTCGTCGAGTCGAGCGGATCGACCGCCGGATAGATGCCGAGGTCGGTGATCGCGCGCGACAGCGTCACGGTCGAGTCGAGGTGCGCGAACGTCGTCGCGGGCGAAGGGTCGGTCAAATCGTCGGCCGGCACGTACACCGCTTGCACCGACGTGATCGAGCCCGTCTTCGTCGTCGTAATGCGTTCTTGCAGCGCGCCCATCTCTTCGGCGAGGTTCGGTTGATATCCGACCGCCGAGGGCATGCGGCCGAGCAGCGCCGACACTTCGGTACCAGCCAACGTATAGCGATAGATATTGTCGATGAACAGCAGCACGTCGCGGCCGTCGTCGCGGAATTTCTCAGCCAGCGTCAGGCCGGTCAGCGCAACCCGCAGCCGGTT
>DASRZO010000066.1:0-3227 GCA_035686405.1 Pseudomonadales bacterium
GCGGACACGAGCGGCGCGTGATCGAAACGGTTCCCGTGGGCGGCCTTCATTGGATGAGTCCGCAGAGGCGCGAACGGCGCCCGACGGCCCGATCTTCTACAGAGATGCCCGGATGCCGATCCAACCGCCGCGCGGAGGGGCGGGGCCGTAGAAGCGCGGGTTCGTGTAGCCGGCGAATTGCGCAACCTCGGTCGCATCGGCGAGCACGCCGAACGTGTCGTATTCGGTGTCGAACAAATTTTGTACCGTGCCGAAGAGACTGACGTTCTCCGTGACGCGGTATTCGGCGCGGATGTTGACGACCGCGAACGCACCGGTCTGATTCAGCAGGTTCGCTTCGTCGCCGCGCAGATATTGCCCGGAGTTGAACGTCACGTCGGCGCCGATCGAGAGCGCCGGCGTCACGCGATAGTCGGCGCCGAGTTTCGCGGTGTTCGCCGGAATACCGGGAATGCGGTCGCCGCTGTGCACCTGGATCTCGCGCGCCTGACCGTCGCCGTTCAGGTCGCGCGCGTCGGGGTGAGCGGGGCTCGTCGCGACGAACGAATCGAGAAACACCGCGCGCACGTAGCTGTAGTTGCAGAACCACGTCAGCGCGTTCCAAGTGCCGTTCGCGCCGAGCTCGACGCCGCTGCGGCGCGTATCGCCGACGTTCGCGAAGAAGCCTTGGTTGCCCGTGATGCCGCCGGTCGCCTGGAAGATGATGTCGTCCGAGTTCGTGGTGTCGAACCCGCCGATGCGCCACTGCACGCCGTCGAATGCGTCGCCGCGCAGACCCGTCTCGTAGGTGTTCGCGACGACCTGCTTCAACGGCGGGTCGGAGACGAACGTGTTCGGCAGCGAGCACGGTGCCGTCGGGCTCGCGCACGCGAGTTCCACCGGCGTCGGTGTGCGCGACGATTCGCTGTAGCCGACGTAGCCGTTGAGGTGCGGCGCGAACTGATACGTCGCACCGACGGCCGG
Source organism: Pseudomonadales bacterium (assembly GCA_035686405.1). Lineage (GTDB taxonomy): Bacteria > Pseudomonadota > Gammaproteobacteria > Pseudomonadales > Azotimanducaceae > DATJGR01. The sequence continues at coordinate 964 of DASRZO010000066.1, forward strand.
ATTGAAGCGCGAGTAGCCGTGCCTGCCGTCGAGATCGTCGGCGCCGTCCTCGTCTTCGTCGTGCGACGGACCGACGTTGTTCAGCTGAATCGAACTGTCGTTGTAGCGGCCGGACAGCGTCAGCGCGAGCGCTTCGGTCGGCGACCACGTGTCGGTGAAATAAGCCGACGCGTTGCGCGTTTCGACGTCGACCGCCGTCGCGGCATCGACCGCATAGATGCCGGTGCGATTCGTGCTGCGGTTCGGCTGCAGTTGCGCGACCTCGACGTGGGCGCGGTAGTCGACGTCGGCCCGATCGAACGCGGCGCCGATTACGAATAGGTTGTCGCGGCCGAGCAGCGGCGCGCGCCAGGTCGTCTGCAGCGTCGCGCCGTAGCTGTTTTGTTTGCGGTGGCCGATGTTGTTGACGGCGTCGTATTGGTCGCTGATGAGGTCGCCGCGCTGGTCGCGCAGCAACTGCGCCGGATCGAACTCGCCGGCACCGCATTTGCCGTCGCCGTCGGCATCGACGAAATCGTCTTCGTCGACGAGGCCCACGTTGCCGGCCCCGTCGTTGCAGGCGGTGAACGGCGAACCGTCGCCGTTGAACGAGTCGACTTGGTCGTAGCGGTAGAACGCCGTGCCGGAGATTTGCACGTCGGTGTCGAGCCAATGCGAGCCGTTCAGCACGAACATCTGCTGGTGGTTCTCGGTCTCGTCCGGCGTCGTGAAGACCGCTTTGCGATTCTGGTCGAGCAGTTGCGCGGGACTCACGCCGTTGCCCGTGAGATCGGTGTCGGCATAGAAGTAGTCGAAGTCGAGCGTCGTCGTGTCGGTATGCCAGCCGAGGGAGCCGAACACGTTCGACGCCGTCGTCGGCGAGTGGTCGCGCCAACCGTTTTCATCGAGGCGCTGCGCGTTGACGTAGTAGCCGAACGCGCCGTCGTTGCCGCCGGCTTCGAGATCGACGACGGAGCGGCCGAACGATCCGCCGGACGCTTCGAACGCGTAGCCGGGACTGTTGAAGCCGTCCTTCGTGCGAACCGCCAACGCACCGCCGAGCGTGTTGAGACCGAAGAGCGGGTTCGATCCGGCCGTGAGCTCCATGGAACTGACGATCGACTCCGGCAGCAGATCCCAGTTCACCGTGTCGCCGAACGCTTCGTTCGCGCGGACGCCGGCCACGTACACCGCGAGCCCTTGCGGCAGGCCGAGCAGCGGCGATGCGGTGAACCCGCGATATTGCACGTCGGGCTGCAGCGGATTGTTCTGCGCCGCGTTGATCGTGACGCTGCCGAAGTTGCGGTTCAGGAAATCGGTGATATCGAGGCTGTGCTGCTGCTCGAGTTGCGCGGCGCTCGCCGATTGGATGTTCGTCGCGATCTTGTCGCGCGGCAGGCCGACGCCGTACGTGGGCGTGACGGCGATGACTTCGATGTGTTCGGGGCCGGATGGCGGTGCGGTGTCCGCGGCAGCGGATTGAAAGGCTACGCCCACCAGCACGCAAAGGGCGGTCGTTGGCCAACGCTGCCGACGCACTCGGCGCAGGTTTGTCACCGTGATCTTCACCGACTGCTTCGCGCGAGTGCCGGAAGGCCTATCATAGACTCAGTGCGGTCGTTGGTGTTCGCGCGACCGTTCCAGTACCGCGATGTGCCACGATAGCGCGTCGCCGTCGGGCCGCATGTCGAGCGTTTTGATCGTACGCTGCGACGCGAGCGCGCCACGCCAAATCTCGATCCAGCAATCGAGCACGAGGTCGCGCTCGTCGGCGACCAAACCGCGCGCAACTCGACAGCCGCGTTGGCGCAGGACCGGTCGGCCGCCGTCGTCTTGGATCGAGATCGCGTCCCCCATGCCTTCGAACATGCGCCCGAGATACCGCGCCGCATCGGCGAGGTCGCCGTCGCGCGCGCCGATCATCGCGGCCGTCTCGGCGAAGTACTGCAGGCCGATCAAGCGCGCCGCGAGTCGGCCGAGTTCGCGCGCGTCGTCGCGGCCGATCACGTTCGCCAACTCGCACAAGCCGTTGCGTACATATTCGAGCGCATAGTTGCGGTTTGCCTTGTCGAGCCGCACTTCGTCCCACTCATCCGCCGGTGGTTTCGGTTGCTGGTCGGGATCGAACGGCGGCGGGATCTCGCCGTTGGCGAATTGCAGGCGTTCGTCGTCGTGCAGATCGCGGTCGAACTCGCGGAAGTAGCCGCACAGCCCGAACTCGCCGGTCATGTCTTCCGACACGCAGACGAACGCGAGGCGCGGATTGCCGAGCGACACGCCGTTGT
>DASRZO010000067.1:0-4340 GCA_035686405.1 Pseudomonadales bacterium
GATGACGCAGTTGAAGACGGGGTTCGTGCGGTTCGCCATTCCGAGGTTCGTGTACAGACGCGCCGCAAGCGCCGCGGTCGTCGACGGAATGAACTGCGAGTAGTCGGTCATCAACTTCGCGCCGACGGCTTGCGTCATTTCTTTCGATGCGTTCGCGTCGGCGTGCACCGCATTCAAGCGTTCGACCGGGTCGGCGATGTGCGTGCCGATCGCGACGTTCATCGCGGCGACTTGGTTGCCCATCATGCCGCGCTGATCCTGCGAACGCACCGAGATCGGCGCCATCGCGACCATCGAGTCGGCCGGCAATTCGTTCTTCGATTCGAGATACGCACGCAGTGCGCCGCCGCAGATGGTCAAGACGACGTCGTTGATCGTCGCGCCCGGTACGCTCGATTTGATCGCGCGCATTTCCTTCAGATCGAAGCTACGACCTTCGATGACGCGATGCGCCGTCACGGTGCCGTTGAAGCGCGTGCGCGGCACGGCCCGCGCGGCATTGAATCGACGCTGGGCGATGCCTTGCGAAACGCGGCCCATCGCCGGCAGCGACCGCGCCAGCACTTCGGCAAAGCGGAACGGCTGCAGCGCGTTGTTGATCGACGCGCGCGCCAGCAGCTCGACTGGATTGGGCACGTCTTCGCCGCGCCACGGTGTCGTCGCCGGGCGAATCTGCGGATTGTTCGGATCGATGTCGTGGATCGCTTGGATCATGTCGACGCCGGACACGCCGTCGACGCACGCGTGATGCATCTTCGAGACGATCGCGTAGCAGCCCTTCGGAATCCCTTCGATGCCGTCGAGGCCCTCGATGACGGTGAATTCCCAGAGCGGCTTCGACAGATCGAGCGGCCGCGAATGCAGGCGCGCGGCTTGAATGCACAGTTGTCGCCAGTCGCCGGGCTGCGGCAACCGAATGTGGCGAACGTGGAACTCGAGATCGAAGTCTTTGTCTTCGATCCAATACGGATGGTCGACCCCGAACGGCACGTTGACGAGCTTTTGCCGGAACGTGCGCGCGCCGTGCAAGCGTTCCTCGATGAAACGCAGGATGGTCTTGAAGCCTTGTACGCCGCCCGGCAGCGACGCTTGGTCGTAGATTTGAATGGAGCCGATGTGCATCGGCGTGCGCGGCGTTTCGAAATACAGAAACGACGCATCCATACCCGTCAGTTGTTGCATCGCCATTCCTCCCTCGTGCGCCCGCGGATACGTGGTCCGAGGCTTCTACCCGGCAGAGCGTAGCGCGCCGGTTTAGGTCCGGCGAGCGACCAAAACGAACGGCGGTCGGATTGCTCCGCCGCCGTTCGGGATCGAGCCCGTAGGCTCGATCGGACGCGTTGGGCCGATTAAGCCGCGGTCGCTTCTTCGCGGTTGAACAGTTCGCGAACGAGCTTGCCGCTGGTCGTGACGTTCTCACGGACGAGGTCGGCTTGCTTCTTCACGCTGTCGGCGACGTTCTTCTGGACCGCGGAGTAGTACTCGCGCTGCGCGGCGATCAGGTCTTCGAGACCTTTGACTTCGCGCAGAGCGGCGAAGCGGGCGCGGTTCGCGCTGACGTACTGCTCGATCGCTTCACGCTGGATCTCGAAGTACTTCGTGACGGATTTGACGTTGAGTTCGTTCAGTTCTTTGACGAAGGTCTGGCCGCGTTCGATCACGCTCATTTTGATCTCCTGTGCAATTGGTGCAGTGCAATAGAACGGACGCGACAATACAGATCGAAAAACGGGTCGTCAACAACTTTTTTGCGGTGCAGCAAAATATCCGACGAGATCAAGGCTTTCAGGCGTTGCCGGGCCGGCGCCAGGCGTTGCGGGGGCTTGCGGGCCGGTTGAGCCGAAATCTACGGTCGCGACCGGTTGCGCGCCGCATCATGAGTACCGCTGCGTTGCCGCGGCATATCGTCGCTCGCCGGCGCCCATGGGTCGGCAAGACGACCGTAGCGAATCCGATCCGGCAACGGCTCGCCCGGGTCACGCCTCGGGCGGGCGCGGATCGAGCCGAATCGCCACCGCGTTGGCGCGCGAGATGAAGAATCCGATGTACGTGTCGGCCCAACGGTATTTCTCGTGCATCAGCGCGTTGATCTTGCCGACTTCGGACGGCACGACGGTGATCGTGTATTCGGTGTGTTCGCCGTTACGCTCGAGGTCGAGCGTCGGAGTTTCCTTCAGGCGCGAGTACCAACCCGACTTCGGTGATCCCGAGCGGAGCCAACTGTGGCCGTCATAGTCGACGATCCACAAATGCGTCTCGTGTTGGCCGCCGGAGCCGTCGACCGTCGTGACCTTGACCACTTCGCCCGACTCCGATGCGACAATCTGACCGATGAACAGCACGGTCGCGACGGCGACGATCGCGCCGAGCACTCGTAGCGTCCACTTCTTCATGCCGGCATCACCCTGCAATTCGTCGAACATCCGATGCTCGGGTAGGGTGCGGCATTCCATCGGCGTTTGCCAGTGCGCCGTTGTGCGCGTGTTAGGCTTCGCACACCGGGGGCGAGGAAGAAACCAGTGAACGGTTCGGTCCAGATCATCGGGTCGTGGATCTCGCCGTCGTCGCGTCGCTGCGTCTTGCAGACCTAACGGCCGCACAATGTCGCGCGACGCGCGGATACACACTTTCGGCGCGTCTGCATCCGGCACGACGACGCTCGGTCGTGCCGTCGCGGCCCGACTCGGTTTGCCGCAATTCGACGCGGACGACTACTTCTGGCAGAAGACCGAACCGCCGTTCCTGACGCCGCATCCGGCCGACGTGCGTGCACGGCTGCTCGGAGCGGACCTCCGCGGGCGCGATTCATGGGTGTTGTCGGGCTCGATCGTCGGGTGGGGTGACGCGTTCGCGGCCGATTTCACGCTCGCGGTGTTCGTGAGCATTCCGCAGGAGTTGCGGATGCGACGGCTCGAGGCGCGAGAGCGCGAGCGATACGGCGCGCGCATCGAACCCGGCGGCGACATGTTCGAACAGAGTCGCACGTTTCGGGCGTGGGCGGCGCGATACGACACGGCGGGGTTCGAACAACGCAGCCGCGCCGTGCACGAAGCGTGGATACGCGGGCTGACGTGTCCGGTGCTGCGAATCGAGAGCGATGCGCCGGTCGAGACGTGGTGCGAGCGAGTCTGCGCGGCGCTAGAGGGCTGATTTGATCAGTCGCGCTTGCGTTGGATCGCGTCGCGCGTGGCGGCACGCGCAACCGCATCGGGATCCTGTGAACGCAACATCGACCAGTGCGTCGAGACGAAATGTCCCGCCGCGTACAGGATCGCGACGAAGAGCGCTACGTACACCCCGAACAGTAACGGTCCGACCATGGCGGCGCCTCCCGTAATTCGCTTCGATCCTACGGACGCCGCGACGGCGCGCGAATGGTCAGTGTTGTCGGCAGATGTAATTCGGTCGAGTACGTCTCACTCGCCGTGTCGATTGCGGCCGTGTGATCTGCACTACAATCCCGCCCCCGACATTTTCGAAAGGGAGACGTGTGATGATCGGTTACGTGACGCTCGGTACGAACGATTTGAAGCGCGGCGCGGCGTTCTACGACGGCGTGCTCGGCGAGCTCGGCGCAAAACGCTTCATGGAAAACGATCGCATGATCGGCTGGGGCACGCAGCCCGGTCAGCCGATGCTGATGTTGACGAAGCCGTTCGACGAGAAGAAGGCAACGGTCGGCAACGGCGTGATGATCGCGCTGAACGTCGGCACTCCGGAGGCCGTGAAGAAAGTCCACGCGATGGCGCTCAAACTCGGCGGGAAGGACGAAGGCGCCGCCGGTCCGCGCGGCGACGGCGGTTTCCACGGCGGCTACTTCAGGGATCTCGACGGCAACAAGCTCGTCGCGTTCTGCATGTGATTCGGAACGGTTCGCGGGTCGCGGCGCGTCCCGACCCGCGATTCCTGGGTCATTCCCGCGTTCGGGCGGCGGGTGGTTCGATGGTGCGGCCGGTTCACCCGGCGGCGCGCTAGTTGCTGTACGCGAGCGTGTGGCGCAGCGCTTCGAGGTTGGCGCGCTTGACGGCGAGGTCGGCGTTCATGTGGTCGATCTCGGACTGCAGCCGCCCTTGCTCATCCGACAAGTTCTTCGTGCGCTCGAGCAACCACAGCCGATCCGTCGTCGCAGTGCTCGGCGCGACGAGTCCGTCGACCGATTGGCGCAGCTCGGTCTGCAGTTCGTCGATGCGCGCCGCGCGCTGATCGATTGCACTTTCGAGCTGAGCCACTTCGCTCGACGCGACGTACAGCGTATGGCCGTTCGCGTATGCGGTGTGGAACGGCTCCTCCAGGTTCGCGGGACAGATGCGCCGATACGTGTCGCCGCTCTGGCCGAGATC
>DASRZO010000068.1:0-2905 GCA_035686405.1 Pseudomonadales bacterium
TTGCGCTCTTCGACCGGATACAACGGCGCGCCGGTTTCGCGGTCGAGCGTGAATACGAGCCCGGTCTTCGTCGGCTGCAACACCGCCGCGACGGGCGCCCCTTCGCCGTTCGGTTGGAGCTCGACGAGATTCGGCTGCGCCGCGATGTCGTAGTCCCAAATGTCGTGATGGACGGTTTGGAACGACCACACCACGGCGCCCGTCGAGCCGCGCAAGGCGACGACCGAGTTCGCGTAGCGGTTGTCGCCGGGCCGCTCGCCGCCGAAGAAATCGGGGCTCGCACTCGTCGTCGGCAGAAAGACCAAGTCGCGCTGCGCGTCGACCGACATCGTGCTCCAGACGTTCGCCTGCCCCGTGTGCGCGGCGGATCCGTTGCGCCACGAGTCCGGCAAGTCGGCGGTCACCGGATCGAACGTCCAGCGCGGAGCCCCGCTGCGTACGTCGTACGCGCGTACCGTGCCGCGCGGCGCATCGGCGCGCGCGTTGTCGCTGATGGCCGAACCGACGATCACGATGTCGCCGATGATCGCCGGCGACGACGTGATCTGAAATTCGCCGGGCCACAGCAGCTTCATGCCCGGATCGATGCGCACTTGGCCGGCGTCACCGAAGTCCGTACAGGCGCGCCCGGTGTCGGCGTCGACCGCGATCAACCGCGCATCGTTGGTGCCCATGAAGATACGCGCGGCGCACGGACCCGTCGCCTGCGGATCTTCCCAATACGACACGCCGCGACAAATGAATTGATTGGCCGGCTGCTGATCGAGCGAGATCTTCGCGTCGTATTCCCACAGCTTCGTGCCGTGTTCGGGATCGAGCGCGATGATGCGATTGAACGGCGTGCAGTAGACGAGCTTGTCGCGCACCAGAATCGGCGTCGCTTCGAGCGCGCTGTGATGCAGCGCCTTCGGGTCGATCGCGAGATCGCCCGAATGGAATTCCCACGCGACGTCGAGCGTCGCGACGTTGCTGCGATCGATTTGCGTCGCATCGACGTAGCGGGTGCCGCCGGCGTCGCCGCCGTAGTGCGACCACGCATCCGCAGCGAAAGCGAGCAGCAGTTCAATCATCATCGTCGTCGAACGCCAGGTCTGCGACGAACGGGTTGCACTTGCGCTCCCAACCGAACGTCGAGGTCGGGCCGTGGCCCGGATAGAACGTCACAGACTCGCCGAGCGGCCACAGCTTGTTGCGAATGGAATCGACCAGCGCCGGATAGCTGCCGCGCGGCAAATCGGTGCGGCCGACGCCGCCGTTGAAGAGCACGTCGCCGACGAGCGCCGCGTCGCTCTCGCGGTCGTAGAAGACGACGTGGCCGGGCGTGTGGCCGGGACAGTGGATGACGTCGAGCCGGCACTCGCCGACCTCGACGCTCTCGCCGTGCGCAAGCCAACGCGTCGGCTCGACCGCGCTCACGCCGGCCCAGCCGTAGCGCGCGCCGTGTTCCGCCAACGACTCCAGCAGAAAGGCGTCGTCGCGATGCGGTCCGATGATCGGCACCGACAAGCGTCGAGCGAGTTCCGCCGCGGCGCCCGCATGATCGAGATGGCCGTGCGTCAGCAGAATTTGGCCGACGTTCGCGCGCTCGCTCGCGATCGCCGCTTCGATGCGATCGAGGTCACCGCCCGGATCGACTACGGCGGCAGCGCCGCTGCGTTCGCAGCGGACGAGCGAGCAGTTCTGCCGAAACGGCGTGACCGGAATGACGGTGATGTGCATCGCCGGCACCGTCGCAGAATCGCGGCGGTCGCGCAAGCCGACTCACCGCGCGCGGAGCGCGTGGCGCCGCCTCGTCGACGATCGCGCCGGCGGCTCACACCTTCCATCGCTGCGCCCACTCGTACAACGGCTGCATCGCGGCCAGCAACGTGCGTCCGCTGTCGCTCAGCCGATAGCCGCCGGCGTCGTGTTCGACGAGCGACACTTCGCGCAGTTCGCGCAAGCGCGTGTTCAATACGCCGGGGTTGGTCTGCGCGGCCTCTTGCAGCGCGCGAAACGTCAACGGATCACCGCGCAGCTCCCACAGTATCCGCTGCGCGCCGCGCCGCCCGAGCAGATCGAACAGCACCATGATCGGCCGACCGGTCGTCGAACCGCGCGCCTTCCGCCCGATTTTCGGTGTTGCCATTTCGCTCACTATTGTTGGGATCGCGCCGTGAACGACACTGCGACAATGCTTTACTTTTGATAGCACGCAATTCAAAGTGCTACATAAATAGTAGCACCAACGGAGATGCATTCGTGCAACCCGCCCGTACCGCAATCGCTCGCCCGCCGCGCATCGCGCCTGCCGCACCGCCGTTCCCGCCGGACGTCGCGGCCGCGCTCGAGCGCATCATGCCGCCCGGTAAAGCGCCGCTGGTGTTGTTCGCCACGCTCGCGCGCGATCCGCGCTTGTTCGGCAAATTCTTTGCCGCCGGCCTACTCGATCGCGGCAACTTGACGCTGCGCCAGCGCGAACTCGTGATCGACCGAACGACGGCACTGTGCGGTTCCGAATACGAATGGGGCGTACACGTCACGGCCTTCGGCGCGCGCGCCGGTCTGGATCGCGCACAAATCCGGTCGTTGGCGCACGGCGAACCCGACGATCCGTGCTGGAGCGACGCCGATCGAGACTTACTGCGTTTCTGCGACGCCTTGCACCGCGACTGCACGATCGAGGACGGTCTGTGGCAGAGGCTCGCGGCGCAATTCAGCGACACCGCGTTGCTCGAACTGTTGCTGCTCGCGGGCTTCTACCGAACGGTGAGCTATCTGACGAATGCGCTGCGACTGCCGCTCGAAGAGGACACCGCGCGCTTCGCCGACTGAGATCTCAGCCGTCGCGGCCTTGCTCGAAATGATGCTGCACCGGCACGTGCAGCCAACCATGCCGCGAGCGCTCCCACACCGAGCGTACGGG
>DASRZO010000069.1:0-3533 GCA_035686405.1 Pseudomonadales bacterium
TACTTCCGCCAGCATGGGTGGATCGCCGACGGCCAGGTGGTCGAGCCGGCGTCGGTCTCGTCACCGAAGGCCGACGGCGTGGCGAACGAGAGCCTGAGCCTGCAATACACGGTCGGTCAGCTGCGCGCGTTCGGCGTCAGCGTCGATGGCGTGTCCGATGCCGCCGAAGCGGGGCTGTATCGAATGGACGGCAACAACGGCATCGAGTATTGGGTAGGCTTGCACAACTTCTACGTCATCACCCGGTACAACCACAGCAGCATGTACGCGCTCGCAGTGCATCAACTCGGGCAAGCGATTGCCGGCCGCGCGACGGAACTCGCGCTCGCCGACAACGCAGGCAGTTCGGGCAAACCCGCCGGCGCACCGCGAGACGCGGTCCCAGGGGCGCCGGTCGCACGATGAACGTGCCCGGCGATCGTCGTCGCGCCCTGATCGTCGAGATTCCGTCGGCCCTCCGCGGCGTTGCGTCGGCGCTGTTGCTCAGCTGGCTCGCAGCGTGCGAGACCGCACCGACGAAGCCGACCGACAGCGCGCCGGTCAATCCGCCGCCGAACCTGGCCGCGTTGCCGGATCCGGTGCCGCGCACGGAGCCGCCGAGCAAGTACGGCAACAAGAGCCCGTACGAAGTGTTCGGCAAGATGTACTACGTCATGCCGAGCCCGGCGAACTATCGCGAATACGGCACGGCGTCGTGGTACGGCACGAAATTCCACGGTCAGTCGACGTCGAGCGGCGAACCGTACGACATGTACCAGTTGACGGCGGCGCACCGCAGCCTGCCGATTCCGTCGTACGTGCGCATCACCAATCTCGACAACAAGAAGACCGCCATCGTGCGCGTCAACGACCGCGGCCCGTTCCACAGCGAGCGGTTGATCGACGTGTCGTACGCGGCGGCGGTGAAGCTCGGGTTCGCCGAACGCGGCACCGCACGCGTGATGGTCGAAGTGGTCGACGGTAGCGATGCGGTCGATACGCGCGTCGCGAAACAGGAACCGAGCGCGCCCGTCGGCGCGCCACCGGCGAAAGCCGTCGCGTTCGCAGGCGTGCCGCCGGAACCGGCGGTGCCGGCGCCGGGCCAGATCTTTCTGCAAGCAGGGGCGTTCCGCGACGCCGCGGGTGCGCAGCGTCTACGCGCAGATCTCGTCGCGCTGGTCGGAGAGAACGTGTCGGTGCAACGCGCACCCGACGACAAGTTCTATCGCGTCCGGATCGGCCCGGTCGCATTGATGAGCGAGGCGACTCGCTTGCAGGAATTGATCGTCGGCGCTTCGCATCCGAAGCCGTTGATCGTGAGGGAATGACGTACAATTCGCCGCCGCTTTTTTCCGCTACGACCTACAAAAACCGTTGACGAGAGCCATGACCGCTAGAACAAGGATGATCTTTGCGCTGCTCCTTTCGCCGCTGCTGGCGATCGCCGCCGATTCCGTGCCGATCGCGCCGTCGGGCCCGCCGCAACCGCCTGAGATCGAGGCGACCGCGTACATCCTGATCGACTACGACACCGGTGCCGTGCTCGCCGAGAAAGGCGCCGATCAGCGCGTGCCGCCGGCGAGTCTGACGAAGATCATGACGAGCTACATCGCCGCGCGCGAAATCGACTCCGGTCGGATTCACCTGACCGACGACGTGCCGATCAGCGTCAACGCGTGGAAGCACGCGGCGCCGGACGAACAAGAGTCGGCGATGTTCATCCGCGAAGGCACGACCGTGAAGCTCGAAGACCTGTTGCGCGGCGTGATCATCCAGTCGGGTAACGACGCGACGGTCGCGGTGGCCGAATACGTCGCCGGCAGCGAAGACGCCTTCGTCGATCTGATGAACCAGCAAGCGAAGGCGCTCGGCATGTTCGGCACGCACTTCATGAATTCCGAAGGCTTGCCGGACCCCGAGCACTACAGCACGCCGCGCGACCTCGCGACGCTGACGCGCGCGATGATTCACGACCAACCGTCGCACTACGAGATCTATTCGGAGAAGTCGTTCCGCTACAACAACATCGATCAGCCGAACCGCAACCGGTTGCTGTGGCGCGACCGCACGGTCGACGGCGTGAAGACGGGCCACACCAAGGAAGCGGGCTATTGCCTGATCGCGAGCGCGCTGCGCGACGGCATGCGTTTGATCTCGGTCGTCATGGGCACGACCAGCGACGAAGCGCGCATGCGCGAGAGCCAGAAGTTGCTGTCGTTCGGCTTTCGCTTCTACGAGACGCACAAGCTCTACGACGCCGGCGTGATGCTGCGCACCGCCGAAGTCTGGTACGGCAAGGAGAACGAGGTGCAACTCGGCCTCACCGCGCCGGTATACGTGACCATTCCGCGCGGCCGCTACAACGACTTGAAGGCGGAGACCGACGTCGCGCGCGTCGTGAAGGCGCCGTTCGACGTCGGCGCGGAGTTCGGCCAACTGCACGTCACGCTCGACGACAAAGACGTCGTCAAAGCGCCGCTGACGACGCTCACCGCGGTCGAGGAAGCGGGTTGGTTCAAGCGTTTGTGGCAGCATATCTATCTCTTCTTCCGGGAGCTGCTGAGCTGAGGTCGGCGAGATGACCGAGCGCACGTCGAGCGAAACGCCGCGGATCGAATTTCCGTGTGCCTATCCGGTGAAGATCGTCGGCGAGAACCGCGACGACTTCGCCGTCGCCGTGGTCGAACTGACGCGGCTGCACGCGCCGGAGATTACCGACGACGACGTGCGGGTGCGGCCGAGCCGAGAAGGCAACTACTGCGCCGTGACGATCACGATTCGTGCCACCGGTGAAATCCAGTTGCGCGAGTTGCACGCGACGTTGAAGGCGCATCCGTCGGTGCGGCTGGTGCTGTGATGCGCCGGGCTGCTCGGTCCGCTCGCGCTACCGGCTGCTGACATGCTGCGCAAAGACCTGGGACGCACGCGCTACGCGCCGGTGTTCCAGGCGATGCGCGACTTCACCGTGCAGCGCACCGGCGCGACGCCGGACGAACTGTGGCTCACCGAGCACGAGCCGGTGTTCACGCAAGGCCAAGCCGGACGCGCCGAACATGTGCTCGCGCCGGGCGACATCGAAGTGGTGCAGTCCGATCGCGGCGGCCAAGTCACGTATCACGGCCCCGGCCAACTCGTCGTGTACCTGATGGTCGACGTGCGGCGCGCGAAGTTATCGCCACGCGGTCTCGTCAGCGCGATCGAAGACTCGATCATCGATTTGTTGCAGAGCTACGACATCGACGCTGCGAATCGCCGCGACGCGCCGGGCGTCTACGTCGCCGGCGCCAAAGTGGCGTCGTTGGGGCTGCGCATCAAACGCGGCTGCTCGTACCACGGCCTTGCGCTGAACGTGAACATGGATCTCGAACCGTTCGGCCGGATCAATCCGTGCGGGCTGATCGGCGTGAAGGTGACGCAGCTCGCCGATCTCGGCGGGCCGACGCGGGTCGACGACGTGAAAGAACCGTTGCTGGCGCGGCTCGAGGAACGATTGCCGCGGGTTTGACGTGTTCGCGCCGGAGCGCTCGAGAGATTCGCCCGGAACGTTCCGGGTA
>DASRZO010000070.1:0-8416 GCA_035686405.1 Pseudomonadales bacterium
CTCGACGCCGCCGTTCACTGAGTTTTCCCGCACCGAACGCCGACGCATCGGTCCATTCCGGCGTCGGCGCTTTCGTTCGCATCGCGCGGATGCGAACTCGCGCACCAACAAATTCCCGAGATTGCGCGTAGTGATCCAAAATTTTTTTCTATACACTACGCCCGGCCCGGGCGCTCCCAGGCCGTTTCAGTTCAACAGCCTCGGAAGAACACGCAGCAGTCGATGCGACTCAAGCAGATCAAGCTGGCAGGCTTCAAATCCTTTGTCGACCCGACAACCGTCAGCTTCCCCGGAAATCGAACCGCCATCGTCGGACCCAACGGGTGTGGTAAGTCGAACATCATCGACGCCGTTCGATGGGTGATGGGCGAAAGCTCCGCGCGACAATTGCGCGGCGAGGCGTTGACCGACGTCATCTTCAACGGATCGACTTCACGTAAGCCGACCGCGCTCGCGAGCATCGAACTCACGTTCGACAACAGCGACGGCCGCATCGGCGGCGAGTACGCCGACTACGGCGAGATCGCAATCCGGCGGCAAGTCACGCGCGATTCGCAGTCGACCTATTTCCTGAACGGTACGAAGTGTCGGCGCCGCGACATCATGGACATCTTCCTCGGCACCGGCTTCGGTCCGCGCAGCTACTCGATCATCGAGCAGGGGATGATCAGCCAGATCGTCGACGCGAAGCCCGAAGAGCTGCGCGTCTATCTCGAAGAAGCGGCCGGCATCTCGAAGTACAAGGAGCGGCGCCGCGAGACCGAGAACCGCATCCGCCACACCGAGGAGAACCTCGACCGGCTCAACGACGTGCGCGAAGAGCTCGGCCGGCAGATCGAGCATCTGCAGCGCCAAGCGCGCGCGGCGGAACGCTACCGCGAGCTGAAGGAAGAGGAACGCAAGGTCACGGCCGAACTGCACGCGCTGCGCCTGATCGCGCTCGAGGCGATGCTCGAGGCGCGCGAAGCGGAGATTCGCCAACTCGAGATCGCCCTCGAACGCGCGGTCGCCGAGCAGCGCGCGGTCGACACCGAGATCGAGAAGAGCCGTGTGCAGCACACCGAGCACAGCGACGAGTTCAACCGCGTGCAAGGGCGCTTCTATCAACTCGGCGCCGACATCGCCCGCATCGAAGAAGCGATCGCGTACAACCAGCAGCGCGTGAAGCAGCTCGAGCTCGATCTCGACTCCGTCGCGCAGCGGCGCAGCGAGACCGAACGCCAGCTCGCGATGGACGAAGACCAGATCCGCAACCTGCGCTCGGCGCTCGCCGAAGCGGGTCCGCGCGTCGACGCCGCCCGCGCCGAAGACGAACGCTCCACCGCTGCGCTCGAGGCCGCCGAAGCTCGACTGCGCGAATGGCAGTCGAGTTGGGAATCGTTCAACGAGCGCGCCGCGGCGAACCAGCGCGAGTCCGACGTCGAAGCGTCGCGCATCGAACACCTCGAACAAGTGCTGCAACGGCTGCGCGCCCGAGCGTCGCAGTTGGACGACGAGAGCCGCAACCTCGTCGCCGGCGACGTCTCGGACGACATCGGCGAACTCGCGGCCGGCATCGAGAGCGAATCGGCCGCGTTGAAGGCCGCCGAGCTCGACATGGAGCACTGCCTCGCGGAGCTCGGCGCGTCGCGCGAAGACCTCGTGATCCGCGAGCAGGTGCTCGAAGACGCCCGCACCGACGTACAGGCGTTGCGGCACGAACTCGCGTCGCTCGAAGCGGTGCAGCGCGCCGCGCTCGGCCGCACCGAAGGCGCCGCCGACGATTGGCTGCGCGCGCAGCGTCTGACCGACGCCCCGCGGGTCGGCGAAGGTCTGTCCGTGACGGCAGGCTGGGAACGTGCCGTCGAGACGGTGCTCGGCGATCGTCTGCAGGCGGTGCGCGTCGACTCGGTCGCCGACTACGCGCAACAGCTCGCGCAACTCGAACACGGCGTCGTCACGTTGGTCGACGGCGGTCCGGCGAACGGAGTCGAGCGCGAACTGCCGACGCTCGCGAGCTTCGTGCGTTCCGCGATTCCGCTCGGTTCGTTGCTGAACGGCGTGTACACCGCGCAGAACCTCGCGGCAGCGCTGTCGCATCGGGCGAAGCTCGCGCCCGGCGAGAGCATCATCGCGCGCGACGGCACGTGGCTCGGCCCCGATTGGCTCCGGCTCGATCGCGGCGAGGACATCGGCCACGGCATCATCGAGCGCGGGCAACAGCTCGAAGTGCTGCGTGAGCGCGTCGAGCAGGCCGAACTCAATCTGACCGAACTACAAGGGCGCGTCGCCGACGGACGCGGCCGGGTCGAGGCGTTGGATCATCGCCGCCACGATCTGCACGGCACGATCAACGCCTTGTCGCAGTCGCTTGGCCAACTGCGCGCCGATCACGGCGTACACCGCGTACGGCTCGAGGAAGCGGATGCCCGCCGCGAACGCTTGCGGCGCGACGCAGCCGACATCGAACAACAGGTCGCGCACGAATCGACGCGCTTGAACGCCGCGCGCGAACGGCTGGCGCAGGCCGAACAGGCGCGCGAACGCTTCGACGCCGACCGGACGACGTTGTCTGCGGCGCGCGAGACGAACATGCTCGCCGTCGAGCAAGCGCGGCAGCAGTCGCGCGCCGATCGCGACCGGTTCCACGCGCTGAACGCCGAGAAGCAGAACCTGACGTCGCGCCTCGAAGCGACGGAGACCGCGCGGCAACGCCTGTTGCGTCAGCAACAAGAACTCGCCGGCCGCCACGACGAATTGACCGCCGGCGTCGAAACGAGCCAAGCGCCGCTGCCGACGATGCGCACGGAACTCGAAGGCAAACTCGCCGAGCGGCTCGCGGTCGAACACAAACTCGCCGACGTGCGGCGCGCGCTCGAGTCGGCCGAGGCGCTGGTGCGCGAACTCGAAGGCAAACGCGGCCAACACGCCGAAGCGGTGGAGGCCGTGCGTGCCACGCTCGAGACGGCCCGCGTCGACCGGCAGGGCCTGACCGTCAAACGGGGCAGTTTGCTGGAACAACTCGAAGCGACCGGCCTCGCGCTCGACGCGGTGCGGCCGACGTTGCCGCAAGACGCGACCGAAGCCGCCTGGACCGAGCAGTTGGAACGCATTGCGGCGCGCATCCAACGGCTCGGTCCGATCAACCTCGCCGCGATCGAAGAATTCACCGCTGCGTCCGAGCGCAAGCAATACCTCGACCAGCAGCACGCCGATCTGACGGAAGCACTCGAGACGCTCGGCAACGCGATCCGCCGCATCGACCGCGAGACGCGCGCGCGTTTCAAAGAGACGTTCGACGCCGTCAACAAAGGTTTGGGCGAACTCTTCACCAAGGTGTTCGGCGGCGGTCACGCGTATCTCGAATTGACCGGCGAAGACTTGCTCGACACCGGCGTGACCTTGATGGCGCGCCCGCCCGGTAAGCGCAACGCAAGCATCCATCTGTTGTCCGGCGGGGAGAAGGCGATGACGGCAGTCGCGCTGATCTTCTCGATCTTCCAACTGAATCCGAGTCCGGTGTGTCTGCTCGACGAAGTGGACGCGCCGCTCGACGACTCCAACGTCGTGCGGTTCGCGAATCTCATTCGCGAGATGTCCGAAGGCGTACAATTTCTCGTCATCACTCACAACAAACTGACGATGGAGATGGCCGACCAGTTGATGGGCGTGACAATGAACGAACCGGGGGTGTCGCGCCTCGTGTCGGTGGACGTAGAGGAGGCGGCCGAGATGGCCGCGGTCTAACGATGTGCGCGAGGGGCGCGGATGGATATTAAGGATTGGATTCTCATTGGTGGCGGCCTACTGTTGGTCGCAGTGATCGGACATGGATTTCTGCTCGCGTGGCGTAGTC
This sequence comes from Pseudomonadales bacterium, assembly GCA_035686405.1. Lineage (GTDB taxonomy): Bacteria > Pseudomonadota > Gammaproteobacteria > Pseudomonadales > Azotimanducaceae > DATJGR01. Next base: position 3,836 of record DASRZO010000070.1, read on the forward strand.
GTCGCGAAACTCTGAAGCTGGACATCGACCCGAACATTCCCCGTGAGGACGTCGATCCGCTCGAACTATTGCGGGCGGAACTGCCGAACGGCGGTGCGCGGGTCCGCAAGCACGAGGAGGCGATCGTCACCGCGGAAGGCTTCCAACTCGAACCGGACGTTCCGATCGAGCCGCCGAAGTCGAGCCGGCTGAAGACCCCGATCGTCGCGCATCGCAAGACGGTCCCGCAGCGGTCGAAAGGCAGCGCTGCCGAGCGGCCGATCGTGCCCGAGCGCATCGGTGCCGATCGATCGGCCGACCGCCATGCGGAGCGCGCCGTCGAGCGAACGCTCGAGTTGCGCGGCGAGAAGGTCGAACGGCCGGCGGTGAAGGCGACGCCGCCGGCGCCGCAGCCGATTCGCGCGATCGACGACGAACTCGACTTCGACGATGACGGCGCGGACGACGCTCCGCCCGGCCGGCTCGATCCCGAAGTGATCGTGATCAACGTACTCGCGCGTAACGGCGCGAAGTTCGCCGGCAACGACTTGATGGAAGCGTTCCTGCGCAACGGTCTGAAGTTCGGCGACATGAACATCTTCCATCGCGTGCTGCCGACGTCGAAGGAAGTGCAGTTCAGCGTCGCGAGCGCAGTCGAGCCGGGTACGTTCGATTTGTCGGCGATGGAAGGGTTCCGCACGCCGGGGGTCAGCTTCTTCATGCAGATGCCGGGGCCGGGCCAGCCGCTCGAAGTATTCGAAGACATGCTGGCGGTGACGCGCGACGTGGCTGCGTCGTTGGGGGCCGACCTCAAAGACGAGCAGCTGTCGGTGATGACGAGCCAGACGATCCAGCACTGCCGTTCGCGCATCGAGGACTATTCGCGCAAGCGGATGTCGCAACGCGCCTGACGGCGCCGCCGGTGATCCGTGGTGACGACACGCAAACTGCGCGACGAACTCGAATCGCTGCGCGGCGCGATCGACCATCACAACTACCGCTATCACGTCCTCGATGATCCGGAGATCGCCGACGCCGAATACGACGCATTGTTCGATCGCTTGCGCGCGATCGAGGCGGAACATCCGGAGCTCGTAACGCCCGATTCGCCGACGCAGCGCGTCGGCTCCACTCCGCAGAGCGAATTCGGCACGGTGATCCACCAACTGCCGATGCTGTCGCTCGACAAATGCACGACGGTGGAAGAGATCGACGCGTGGAACGCGCGCTGCAAGACGCGGCTCGGTACCGACGCCGAGCTCGAATACTGCTGCGAACCGAAGATCGACGGGATCGCGGTGAGCCTACTGTACGAACGCGGCGTATTGACGCTCGGTGCGACGCGCGGCGACGGTACGAAGGGCGAAGACATCACCGCGAACGTACGCACGGTCGCGGCGATTCCGTTGAAACTGCGCGGCCGCGACGTTCCGGCGACGCTCGAAGTGCGCGGCGAGATCTATTTGCCGGTCGTGGAATTCCGCGCGTTCAACGCGGCCGCGGTCGAACGCGGCGAGAAGCCGATGGTGAATCCGCGCAACGGCGCGGCCGGCAGCTTGCGGCAATTGGATCCGCGCGTCACTGCGACGCGGCCGTTGAGTTTCTTCTGCTACAGCGTCGGCCGCGTCGAAGGCGCGTTTGCGCCGACGACGCAGATCGAAGTGCTCGACACATTGCGGACGTGGGGGCTGCGCGTGAATCCGCTGCGCACCGTCGCGACGGGTGCGCGCGGCTGCTACGACTATGCCGAGAAGATCCTCGCGCGGCGCGCCGACCTCGGTTACGAGATCGACGGTGTCGTCTTCAAGGTGAACGACCTCGCGTTGCAGGAACGGCTCGGTACCATCACGCGCCGCCCGCGGTGGGCGATCGCTTACAAGTTCCCGGCAGAGGAAGCGACGACGCGCGTGCTCGGCGTCGACTTCCAAGTCGGCCGCACCGGCGCGGTCACGCCGGTCGCGAAACTGGAGCCGGTCTTCGTCGGCGGCGTCACCGTCAGCAACGCGACGTTGCACAATCTCGACGAAATCGCGCGCCTCGGTTTGATGATCGGCGACACGGTGATGATCCGCCGCGCCGGCGACGTGATCCCGCAGGTGATGAGCGTCGTCGAATCGAAGCGGCCGGCCGATGCGCAACCGATCGTCGCGCCGACGCAATGCCCGGTGTGCGGTTCCGACATCTATCGCGCCGACGACGAAGCAGTGGCGCGCTGCACCAACGGGCTCGACTGCCCGGCGCAGCGCAAGGAAGCGATCCGTCATTTCGCGTCGCGGCTCGCGATGGACATCGAGGGGCTCGGCGACAAGCTCGTCGATCAATTGGTCGAGCGCGGTCTGGTCGCGCACATCGCCGACGTCTACGCGCTCGACGTCGAAGCCGTCGCGGCGCTCGAGCGCATGGGCGAGAAATCCGCCGAGAACCTCATCGCGGCGATCGATCGCAGCCGGGCGACGACGCTGCCGCGATTCATCTACTCGCTCGGCATTCGCGAAGTCGGCGAAGCGACGGCGCTGAATCTCGCGCGGCATTTCGGCGACCTCGAACCGCTGATGAACGCAACCGTCGAACAACTCACCGAAGTACCCGACGTCGGCCCCGTCGTCGCCGAGCAAATCCATCGCTTCTTCCAGCAGAGCCACAATCGCGATGTCATCGCCCGGCTGACCGGTCCGACGATCAACGTGCACTGGCCCGCGATGCCGCGCGCGGTCGCGTTGCCGCTCGCGGGCCAGACGTGGGTGCTGACCGGCACGCTGGAACGCATGACGCGCGACGAAGCAAAGGCGCGTCTGGTCGCGCTCGGCGCGAAGGTCGCAGGTTCGGTCTCGGCGAAGACGACGATGGTCGTCGCCGGTCCCGGCGCCGGCAGCAAGCTCGAACGCGCAACCGAACTCGGCGTCGCGGTCATCGACGAAGACGCGTTCGTGAAGCGGCTCGCGGAGTTGGCGTAGGCACGAGGTCGGGCGCCGATCGCGGATTTCGAGATCCCACGTACGAGACCGTGTGGCGATTGCCCATTGAGCGACCTCGCCGGGTCGGTTCTAATATGGTTCCGAAATAGAACCATTGGATGGCAAAGATGCCGGTCAATCTTTCGGTGAAGAACGTTCCCGACGACGTTGCCGAAAAGTTGCGTCAGCGCGCGCGGGAGAATCACCGGTCCCTGCAAGGAGAGTTGTTGGCCGTCTTGAAGGAAGCCGTCACGGCGCAGCGACGGCTGTCGCCCGCGGAATTGTTGCGCGCCGTGCGGGCGACCGGTCTGCGGCGCACGCCGCGCGAAGCGACGAAGATCGTTCGCGAAATGCGCGATGGCCGTTAAGGTCATCGATGCGTCGGCGTTGGCGGCAATCGTCTTCGACGAGCCCGACGCCGAACGCGTGATCGAGGCAATCGACGACAGCCCGCTCGTCGTACCGCATCTGCTCGAATTCGAGCTTGCCAACGTGTGTGCGAAGAAGATCCGTGCGCATCCGGCGCAACGTGACGGCCTGCTCCAAGCACTTGGACTCGTCGAACATCTCGATATGACGCGAGCCGAAGTCGTCATGGGCGAGGTCGTCGAATTGGCCATCGGCACTCGCTTGACGGCATACGACGCGAGTTACCTGTGGCTCGCACGAATGCTCCGATGCGAATTGGTCACGCTCGACCAGCGGTTGTCGAACGCGAGCCGTCGATGACATCGACGAACACGCTCGACGACGCGTTGAAGGAGCGCATTCAAACCGCCTATCGCACGTGGCTCGAATCGCGCGGGTTTCGCTCGCGCCGCGGTCAGCGCGAGATGATCGCCACGATCGCGCGCGTGCTGACGCGCGGCGCGGGCGAGCGGCGCATTGCGGCGATCGAAGCGGGTACAGGCACCGGCAAGACGGCGGCGTACTGTCTCGCGGCCATTCCGATCGCGCAGGCGCTCGACAAACGCCTGGTCGTCGCGACCGCGACGGTCGCGCTGCAAGAGCAAATCGTGCTGCGCGATCTGCCCGACCTCGCCGCCCGCACCGGCCTGGAGTTCTCGTACACGCTCGCGAAGGGCCGTCAGCGCTACGTGTGTCTGAAGCGCCTCGACGATCAGTTGCGCGCCGACGCGCAGGACGCGCTGCCGATGTTCGAAGCGTCGTCGGACGACGCGCGGATGACGTATCAACAGATGCTGCACGCGTTCGCGCGCGGCGAATGGGACGGCGACGTCGACGGCTGGGCCGCGGGTGTCGACGAGGCGCACTGGCGCGGCGTGACGACCGATCATCGCGGCTGCACGAACCAACGCTGCGGATTCTTCCGGCAGTGTCCGTTCTTCAAGGCGCGCGCCAACTTGGACAAAGCCGACGTCGTCGTCGCGAACCTCGACTTGGTGCTGGCGGATCTCTCGCTCGGCGGCGGCGCGGTGTTGTCCGATCCGGCCGACACGATCTACCTCCTCGACGAAGCGCACCACCTGCCGGAGAAGACGCAGCAGCACTTCACGTTCCGGCTGCGGCTGCGCGCGACGCTGCAATGGCTCGAGCAGGTGAACGCGCACGTCGGCACGCTCGCGCAGCGGGTCGGCCGCCCGGCCGAGTTGATGGTGCCGATTCAGGCGATCGCCGCGCTGACGGA
>DASRZO010000071.1:0-16367 GCA_035686405.1 Pseudomonadales bacterium
CAACGTCCTTCGCGCGCTTTTCGTACGCGACGTCGCGCACGCGAGCGACGAACTCGATGAACTTTTCGTTGCGGGCGGCGAAGTCCGTCTCGATGTTCACTTCGACCAAGACCGCCGCGCTGCCGTCGTCGGCAACGCGCAGGCCGAGCAGACCTTCCGCCGCCGTCCGATCGGCCTTTTTCGCGGCCTTCAATGCGCTGCTGCGGCGCAAGACCTCGACCGCCTGATCCATGTCGCCGTCGGCTTCGGTCAGCGCTTTCTTGCAATCCATCATGCCGAGCCCGGTGAGCTCGCGCAGTTCCTTCACCATCGATGCAGTGACGGCCGCCATGTCAGACCTCGTCGTCGTATTCGGCTGCGACGGTCGACGCTTCGTCCACTTCGACGAATTCGTCGATACGCACTTCGCCGCCCGCCATCGACTGCCCCTCGGCGATCGCGTCAGCGACTGCGGTGACGTACAACCGTACTGCGCGAATCGCGTCGTCGTTACCCGGAATGACGTAGTCGACACCGACCGGATCGCTGTTCGTATCGACGATGCCGACGACCGGAATGCCGAGCTTGTTCGCTTCCGACACCGCGATGTGCTCGTGCATCACGTCGACCACGAAGATCGCATCGGGCAGACCGCCCATGTTCTTGATGCCGCCGAGGCTCTTCTCGAGCTTTTCCATCAATCGGCGCTTCGTCAGCGCTTCCTTCTTCGTCAAGCGCTCGAACGTACCGTCGGCGGACTGCGCCTCGAGCTCCTGCAAGCGACGGATCGACTGACGAATGGTCTTGTAGTTCGTCAACATCCCACCGAGCCAACGCTGATCGACGAACGGCATGTCGACGCGCGTCGCTTGCTCGCGAATGACCTTCGCCGCCGCCCGCTTCGTGCCGACGAATAGCACCTTGTGACGCCGCGCTGCGAGCGTCTTCAGGTATGCCAGCGCTTCGTTGAACGCCGGTACCGTCCGCTCGAGGTTGATGATGTGGATCTTGTTGCGGGCCCCGAAGATGTACGGAGCCATTTTGGGATTCCAGAACCGAGTCTGGTGGCCGAAGTGCACGCCTGCGGCCAGCATGTCACGCATGCTGATGTTTGCCATTTTTCCTCACCTGTTGGGTTAAGCCTCCACGCGTCCCGAACTCGAACCACCTTTCGATGGCACCCACGAGTTCGTGTCGAAGCGTGTGAGTGGTTGTTGAACCGTTCGCGAAGCGTTCGCGAGATGACCGGTTTGCCTCACGGCGGCGCGCTTTATACCATAATCCGTTTTTCACCGGAACCACACGGACCGCCGCCGCGCATGTCGATCAAGCTTCGCACCGCTGAAGAAATCGAGCGCATGCGCGTCGCCGGCCGACTCGCCGCGAGCGTGCTCGAGATGATCGGTCCGTACGTCGAGCCGGGCGTGTCGACCGAGGAGCTCGACCGGATCTGCCATCGCTATATCGTCGACGAACTCGACGCGATTCCGGCGCCGCTCAACTACAGCAACGCGCCGGGCCAACCACCGTTTCCGAAGTCGATCTGCACGTCGGTCAATCACGTCGTCTGCCACGGAATTCCGGCAGCGAGCAAAAGGCTGAAACGCGGCGACATCGTCAACATCGACGTCACCGTCATCAAGGATCGCTTCCACGGCGACACGAGCAAGATGTTCTACGTCGGCGAACCGAGCGTGATTGCCAAACGGCTCGTCGAGGTCACGCAAGAGTGTCTGTATCGAGGAATCGCCGCCGTGCGCGACGGCGCGCACCTCGGCGACATCGGCTACGCCATCCAATCACACGCCGAAGCCAACAACTTCTCGGTGGTGCGGGAGTTCTGCGGGCACGGCATCGGCGATATCTTTCACGACGAACCGCAGATCCTCCACTACGGCCGCCCGAATACCGGCCTGCAGCTGAAGGCCGGCATGACGTTCACGGTCGAACCGATGATCAATGCGGGCGCACGGCACGTGAAGCTGCTGCCGGACCAATGGACCGTCGTCACGAAGGACCACAAGCTCTCGGCGCAGTGGGAGCACACGATCCTCGTGACTCGCGACGGCGCGGAAGTGCTGACGAAGCGCACCGAAGAAACGTTCCCGTGACCGCTGCCGCGCAACTCGGCGACGCACGACGCCGGATCGTGGCGTCCGACTCGTTGCTGGCGCAGCGCTTTTGGGCCGGCGAAGACATCGAGACGATCGTCCGCAGCCGCGCCGAATTCTTCGATCAACTGATCCGCGAACTGTGGGCGCGCATCAAATGGCCGGAAGCGGCCGCGCAACACGTCGCGCTATTCGCCGTCGGCGGCTACGGCCGCGGCGAATTGCATCCGCATTCCGATATCGACCTCTTGATTCTGGTCGACGGCGATCCCGCCGAATACCGCGACGGCATCGAGACGTTCGTACAGACGTTGTGGGACTTGAAGCTGAACATCGGCCACAGCGTGCGCACGATCGATCAATGCCACCAGGAGGCGAAGGACGACATCACCACGGCGACCGCGTTGCTCGAGCGGCGATTGCTCACCGGCACGCTCGCGCTCGATCGGCACGTCGGACGTCTCTTCGCAACGGACGAGATCTGGCCGAGCGCGCGTTTCTTCAGCGCGAAGGTCGACGAGCAGCGCAAGCGGCACGACCGCTACCAGGACGTCGAGTACAACCTCGAGCCGAACATCAAGGTCGCGCCCGGCGGACTGCGTGATATCCAGACCGTCGGCTGGATCATCAGGCGCCACTTCGGTAATACCTCGCAGGACGATCTCACCGCGCGCGGTTTTCTGACCGAGCAAGAGCGGCAGTGGCTGCGCGACGGCCGCCGCTTCCTGTGGCGCGTGCGCTACGGCTTGCACTTGATCGCCGGCCGGTCCGAAGACCGCCTGCTGTTCGACTACCAGCGCACCTTGGCGGATCGGTTGGGCTACAAAGACAGCGATGCGCAGCTCGGCGTCGAGCAGTTCATGCACGACTATTACAGCCACGTACTGAGCTTGCGCGAAGTGAACGACATCCTGCTGCAGCACTTCGACGAAGCGATTCTGCGGGCGCACTACGAACCCGAGATCGAACCGATCAACGAGCGCTTTCAGATTCGCGACAACTACATCGAGACGCGCGACGAGCGCGTCTTCCGCGCGCATCCCCCGGCGCTGATGGAACTGTTCGTGATCATGGCGAATCGGCGCGACATTTCGGGGGTACGCGCGACGACCATTCGGCAAGTGCGCAACAGCCTCGACCTGATCGACGACGACTTCCGCAACGATCCGACCGTCACCGCGCTCTTCATCGATCTGCTGCGTGCGCCGCACACGCTCGTGTCGCAGCTGACGCGCATGCGCCGCTACGGCGTACTCGGCCGCTACATTCCGGAATTCGGCCAAGTGATCGGCCAAATGCAGCACGACCTTTTCCACATCTACACGGTCGATGCGCACACGATGATGGTGATCCGCAACATGCGGCGCCTGTTCTACCGATCGAGCGAGGAGAAATTCCCCGTCGCGCACCATTGCATCAAGCATTTGCCGAAGATCGAGCTGCTGTACATCGCGGGACTCTTTCACGACATCGGCAAAGGCCGCGGCGGCGATCATTCGACGCTCGGCGCCCACGACGTCGTCGCGTTCTGTCGCCGCCATCGCATGGACGACGCCGATACCGAACTCGTCGAATGGTTGGTGCGCGTGCACCTCTTGATGTCGGCGACCGCACAGAGCAAAGACTTGAACGACCCGGTCGTCATCCACGAGTTCGCACGCGAAGTCCGAACGGAGATGCGCCTCGACTACCTCTACACCCTGACGGTCGCCGACATCAACGCGACGAACCCCACGCTGTGGAACGGTTGGAAAGCGACGCTGATGCGACAGCTGTTCATGGAAACCCGCAGAGCACTGCGCCGCGGCTTGAATCTACCCGTCGACCGCTCGGCCCACATCGAGCAGCACAAGCAGGAAGCACTCGAGAAGCTCGCCGACCGCGGCATCGAGCGCGCGCGTGCACTGGCATTGTGGGACGACCCGGATCCCGAGTTTTTCCTGCAGCATTCGGTGCCGCAGATCGTCGTGCTGACCGAAGCGATCGCGCAGCACGATTTGTCGACCGGCCCGCTCGTGTTGGTGCGCGACGTCACCGGCCATGCGAGCGAAGAAGGCGCGACCGAGATCTTCCTCTATACGCGCGATCAGCCGCGGCTGTTCGCGGCGAGCGTGATCGCCATCGACTTGCTCGGGCTCTCGATCCACGACGCCCGCATTCATACGTCGGCCGGCAGCCTCTGTTTCAACAGCTACATCGTGCTCGACGAGTCCGGCCACTCGATCAGCACGAACGAAGCGCGCTGCCGCCACATCGAACGCACGTTGACGCAGCAGCTGCGCGACGTCGCCCAGGTGCCGGATCTCGCGAAGCGCCGCATTCCGCGCCGCCTGAAGACCTTCCAACGGCCGACGGAAGCATTCATCACGAACGACGCGGAATCGCCGTGGTCGACCCTGCGCGTCATTGCGTCGGACCGCCCGGGACTGCTCGCCCGGCTCGGCATCATCTTCATGGACCTCGGCATCAGCGTGCACAGCGCCAAGATCACGACGCTCGGCGAACGCGTCGAAGACGTGTTCTACATCAGCAGCCGTGACGCCGCGTCGATCCGGGATCCCGAACGCAACCGCAACGTGACGCGCACGATCTGCGAACGCCTCGACCAGCAATTCAGCGACGACGCGCAGGCGAGCTGACGCATGAATCCTTTCCTCGACTCGCTGCTGCCGTATCCGTTCGAACGCATGAACGCGCTCAAGGCCGGACTGCGCAGCCGCAGCAACGCGCCGCACATCGCGCTGTCGATCGGCGAACCGAAGCATGCAACGGCGCGTTTCCTCGTCGACGCCGCGACCGATACCGCCCACGTGCAAGCCGGCCTCGGTACGTATCCGGCGACCCGCGGCAGCGACGCGTTGCGCGCGGCGATCGCCGCGTGGGCGACGAAGCGTTTCGCGCTGAGCCGCGGAACGCTCACGGCAGAGCGCCACGTCTTACCGGTCAGCGGCACCCGCGAGGCGCTCTTTTCGTTCGGCCAGTGTGTGCTGTCGGGTCGCGCCGATTGCTGTGCCGTGTTGCCGAACCCGTTCTACCAAATCTACGAAGGGGCGATTCTGCTTCGCGGTACGGCGCCCCACTACGTCGCGTGTCCCGCATCGACCGGCTATCTACCCGATTTCGACTCGGTGCCCGCTTCCGTTTGGGACGCCTGTGAGCTGCTGTTCATCTGCTCCCCGGGGAATCCGACGGGCGCCGTGATTCCGCTCGATGCGCTGAAGCGCCTGGTCGCGCTCGCCGACCGGCACGACTTCGTGATCGCCGCCGATGAGTGCTACTCGGAAATCTACCCCGACGAACGCCGCCCGCCGCCGGGCCTGTTGCAGGCCTGCGCGGAACTCGGTCGCGACGACTACGCGCGCTGTATCGTCTTTCACAGCTTGTCGAAGCGCTCGAACCTGCCGGGACTTCGCTCCGGTTTCGTGGCGGGCGACGCGTCCATCCTCGAACGTTACTTTCTGTATCGCACCTACCACGGCTGCGCGATGCCCACGCACGTGCAGCACGTGAGTGAGCTCGCGTGGTCGGACGAGACCCATGTCCTCGACAATCGCGCGCTGTATCGCGAGAAGTTCGCGACCGTCACGCCGCTGCTCGCCGAGGTACTCGGCGTACGCGAACCGGAAGCCGGCTTTTATTACTGGCCGCAAACACCGATCGACGACGAGACGTTCACGCAGCGGCTGTTCGTCGAAGAGAACGTGACCGTGTTGCCGGGCCGCTATTTGTCGCGGCCGCACGACGGCGGCGACCCCGGCGTCGGGCGCATCCGCATGGCGATGGTTGCCGAACTCGCGGAATGCGTCGACGCGGCGGAACGCATCGTCCGTTTCGCGCGAACGCTGTAATCGGCCGACGCGCGTTGTGGTAGCGTACCGGTCCCATCGACCGTCTCGAGCAGTTCCATGAGCGTCTTCGCATTCGGTGTCGGGCACGCGACGCGCAGCCGCGCCGGCAAAATGCTCGACGTCTATTTTCCTGCGCCGGTGCTGCAACCGACCGCTGCGGTGGCCGACGTTCTTCACTCGCGGCTGAGCGTCGGCGTTAGCGCCGTTGCCGCCGCGCAAGCGGCCGATCTCGGCCGCTTGCTCGCCGATGTCGGTGCGAGCGATACCGCGCGAGCGTGCGCCCGCCTCGCCGAGTTCGATGCGCCGCTGACCGCTGTCGTGCTCGAATCGGATCACGCGATCCAGTCGACCGCCGAGGCATATCTGAAGCTGCAGTTGCTGTCGCACCGCAAGACGCTGCCGAACACGCTGAACCTCGACGGCATCTTCGCGCAGCTGCCGAACGTCGCGTGGACGAGCGCCGGGCCGCTCGACGTCGACGAAGTCGAAGCGGCGCTGATCGACGCACGCTGCAGCGGCCGTCACCTCACGGTTCACGGCGTCGATAAATTCCCGCGCATGACCGACTACGTGGTACCGGCGGGCGTGCGCATCGCCGACGCGTCGCGCATCCGTCTCGGTGCGTATCTCGGTGACGGCAGCACGGTCATGCACGAAGGTTTCGTCAACTTCAACGCCGGCGCGATCGGTCCGAACATGATCGAAGGCCGCATCTCGCAAGGTGTCGTCGTCGGCGAACACACCGACCTCGGCGGCAGTTCCAGCACCATGGGCACCCTGTCGGGCGGCGGCAACATCAAGGTGTCGATCGGACGCCATTGCTTGATCGGCGCAAACGCCGGCACCGGCATCTCGCTCGGCGATCGGTGCACGATCGAAGCGGGCCTGTACATCACCGCAGGTACGGTGGTCGACGTGATCGACGAAAACGGCGAATACGTGCGCACCGCGAAGGCCCGCGAACTGTCCGGCGCGGCCGACATGCTGTTCATCCGCAACAGCCGCAACAGCAAGGTGGAATGCCGCACGAACCGCGCGGCGATTCAACTGAACGAACAGCTGCACGCGCACAACTGATGGGAACTCCCATGACAGCGCTGGCGATGTCGGAGGAGCTGATCCGCCGCGCCTCGGTGACTCCGTCTGACGGCGCCTGTCAGGAATTCCTCATCGCGCAGCTGCAACGACTCGGATTCAAGATCGAGCGCTTGCCGTCCAACGGCGTGGCGAACCTGTGGGCGCGCCTCGGGACCGAAACCCCGCTCGTCGTCTTCGCCGGTCATACCGACGTCGTGCCGCCGGGGCCGCTCGACCAGTGGACCTCGCCGCCGTTCGAACCGCGCATCCGCAACGGCCACCTGTACGGCCGCGGCGCGGCCGACATGAAGAGCGCCCTCGCTGCGATGATCTGCGCGACGCAACGCTTTCTCGCCGATCCCGGCGCGCGCCGCGGCTCGATCGGCTTTCTGATCACCAGCGACGAAGAAGGCGACGCCGTCGACGGGACGGTGCGGGTCGTCGAACACCTTGGCCGCATCGGCACACGTATCGACTACTGCGTCGTCGGCGAGCCGTCGTCGAGTCAACGCCTCGGCGACGTGATTCGCGTCGGCAGACGCGGTTCGCTGAACGGCCGCGCGCGTATCCACGGCGTGCAAGGACACGTCGCCTACCCCGACAAAGTGCGCAACCCCATCCATCTCGCCGCCCCGGCGATCGTCGAACTCGCCGGTATGCGCTGGGACGACGGCAACGAGTACTTTCCCGCGACGAGTTTTCAGATCTCGAACGCACAAGCGGGCACCGGCGCCACGAACGTCGTGCCGGGTGCTCTCGATTTGATGTTCAACTTCCGCTTCAACACCGAGCAGACACCTGCGCGCCTGGAGGCCGCCGTCGCGGACGTATTCGAACGTCACGGACTGCGCGTCGATCTCGCGTGGGCGCTGTCCGGCATGCCGTTCCTGACGCGGCGCGGTCCCCTCATCGAAGCCGTCTGCAGCAGCATCGCCGAGTCGACCGGCGCGCAACCGGAACTGTCGACCGGCGGCGGCACCTCCGACGGCCGCTTCATCGCACCGACCGGCGCCGAAGTCGTCGAGGTCGGAGTGGTCAACGCGACCATCCACTCGATCGACGAATGCGTCGCGGTCGCCGACATCGACGCGCTGTCCGGCATCTATCTCGGCGTATTGCGCCGGCTGCTGCGCGCCTGACGACTCGATGCCGCGCACCGTCCGGCTGACTCTGTTCGGCATCGTCACGTTCGTATTGTTCGCGGTGGTGTTTGCGCCGGCATCGCTGGTCCGTCACGTCATCCCACGCGACGGCTTCGTGACGATCGCGGCCCCAACGGGCACGCTATGGCGCGGGTCGGGGGACCTCGGCGTCGGCGGCACGCCGGTCGGCACGATCGGTTGGAGCTTCGCGCCCGGTACCCTACTCGGCGCGAGTCTCGGTTACGACCTCGCCGTCAAAGGCGAACACATCGATCTGACCGGCCGCGCCAGTGCCGGCGTGTCTAGCGCTCACGCCGACGTCGGCGGCACGCTCGACAGTGCATTGCTCGCCGATACGCTCGCGCGCTACGACATCCGCCTACCGGGCACGATCGCGGTCGAGCACCTGGAAGTCAGCGGCCCGTACGGCGCGCGATTGCCGCAGACGCGCGGCGAATTGCACTGGTCGGGCGGGGCCGTCGACTACACGTTGTCCGGACATGTGCACCACGTCACGCTTCCGCCGTTGGTCGGCTTCGTCGACTCGTCATCCGGTCAGCCCGAAATATCTGTGTATCAAGTGAACGATAAGATGCCGCTACTCCTCGCCCGGATCACACCGGATGGACTGGCAACGATCGGGATCACCAAACAGTTCACGAAAATGCTCGGCGAACCTTGGCCCGGCAGTGAGCCCGATCACGCAGTCGTCCTGGAGGTGGGTGAGAAACTATTTTAGAATCCGGCCCACCCACGAGTTCCTCCGCTGTGCCCACGAGTTCTCACGCTGTGCATAGTCTCGCCAACAAACTCGTCGAGCCCGCGAAGATTCTCATCATCATCGGTATCGCATACACGCTCGCAATGACGGGCTGGTATTGCGTATCCGGTCCGACGCCGCTCACGCTCGCCGACGACAAGCCAAAGACCGGACACGGCGGGAAGGCACCGCTGACGGTCGCCGAAATCGCTGCGCGCAATCTCTTCGGCCAGGCGCGCGAGAACGGCCCGCAGATCCAGCAAGACGCACCGGAAACGCATCTACGGCTGACGCTCGAAGGCGTTTTCCAAGCGGAGGTTCCCTCGGAATCCGCTGCGATCGTGGCCGAAGCGAACAAGCCCGGAGAATTGTTCGTCGTCGGCGGCAAGATGCCCGGCAACACGACGCTCGCCGAAGTGCACCCGGATCGAATCGTGCTGCGCCGCGGCGGCGTGCTGGAAACGTTGCGTTTCAGCGACGCGCCGCCGCTGCTGAGCGCGACGAATCGCAACGACATCGCGCTACCCGAAGCGTCCGACAACGGCAGCGACGATACCCCGCAAGCGCCGGAGCCGGTGCCGGATACGTCCGATACACCCACGGAGGTCGCGCCGGATCCGAACTCGTCGGCGAGCCTTGGCTCGGTCGTCGAGAGTTACCGTGAAAAGTTGCAGCAGGACCCCAACGGTACGCTGAACTCGCTCGGCGTCGCCCCAGTGTCGTCGTCGGGCGCTCAAGGCTACCGGCTGGACAATGTCGCGAGTTCGCCGTACCTCGCGCAAGCCGGCTTACAGCCCGGAGACGTGGTACTGTCCGTCAACGGCAAGCCGGTCGGCGACGTGCAGTCCGACCAAAGCGAAATGGCCAACATCATTGCCCAGGGATCGGCGCGTTTGGAAGTGCAACGCGGCAGTCGCCGATTCTTCGTCACCGCGTCGCTGAAATAGCAGAACTCGATCAAATGCGATTCGTTCCGTCGATTCTCACCCACGGACTGTTGCGGGCGTTGCTCGCGACGGTGCTCGCGTGTGTGACGGGCGACGCGCTCGCGCAAGAGCAGACCTGGAAGATCAATCTCAAGAACGCGGACATCAACGAATTCGTCTCGCAGATCGCCGCGATCACCGGCAAGACCTTCGTCGTCGATCCGCGCGTCAAGGGCAAGGTCACCGTCATCTCGAACGCGAGTCTGAACGAACACGACGTCTACGAACTCTTTCTCTCGGTGTTGCGCGTACACGGCTTCGCTGCGATCGAGACGAGCGGGGTCGTGCGCGTGCAACAGAACACGCTCGCCAAGCAGAGCGGCAGCCCACTGGACGACGCGAAGGACATCTCCGGCGAAGACATGGTGACGCGCGTGATCGCCGCGCAGTACGTCGATTCGAACGAATTGGTCAAGACGCTGCGGCCGATGATTCCGCAATACGGCAACATCGCCGCCATCAGCAATCCCAACGTCGTCATCATCAGCGACCACGCCGAGAACGTCGTCCGCCTGATGCGGCTGATCGAGAAAATCGACGTGCCCGGCGACGAACGCGTCGTGGTCGTCGCCCTGAAAGACGCGTGGGTCGGCAATATCGTCGAGTTGCTGCAAAAGCTCGCCCCCGAGCAACTCGGTCAGAACGCGAAGGGGCCGCAGAGCATTCAAATCATCGCCAACGAACGCAACAACAGCCTGGTGCTGCGCGGCAAGACGCGGCCGATCGCGGAAATCCAGAAGCTGATCGCCGAGCTCGATCAACCCGCGACCGAGCGCGGCGCGACCCAAGTCGTCTACCTGTCGCACGCCGACGCGAAGAACGTCGCCGAGATTCTGCGCTCGCTGATCACCGGCGCCTCGGCCGGTGCGGGCTCCGGCGGTGGCGGCGGTGGCGGCGCCGCAACGGTAGCGGTGACGTCGCCGACCAAGGTGAACATCCAAGCCGATGAATCGCTGAACGCGCTGGTCATCCGCGCCGATCCGAGCGACATGGGCGAGATCATGGACATCGTGCAGGGGCTGGACGTGCGCCGTACGCAGGTGCTGATCGAGGCCGCGATCGTCGAGATCTCGGTCGACAACACCCTCAACTACGGCGTCGACTTCGCAGCGATCGACCGCGACGGCACGACACCGATCATCAGTACGGCGCTGTCCCCGGCGCTCGCGACGATCGTCAACGCACTCAACGGTGCCACCGACGCGAACGGTAACCCGATCCCGCCGATTGCCGCCGCGGCAGCCGTAACGACGCCGACATTGGCCGCAATCAAGCTCGACGCCAACGGCTTCTCGTTCGCCGCGGTATTGCAGGCGATCGCCACCAGCAGCAACGCGAATCTGCTGTCGACACCGAGCATCCTGACGCTCGACAACGAGGAGGCGAAAATCCTGGTCGGCCAAGAGGTGCCGTTCCGAACGGGTTCGTACACAACGAATACGACGGGCGCCGACAACCCGTTCACCACGATCCAACGGAAGGACGTCGGGCTGACGTTGACCGTGACCCCGCACATCCACGACGGCAAGGTGCTTCGCCTCGAAGTCGCGCAGGAAGTCTCGAACATCGTGCCCGCCTCGCTCGCGACGTCGACGAATGCACTCGCCGACGTCGTCACGAACAAGCGCACGATCAACACGACCGTGCTCGCCGAAGATCGGCAAACGATCGCGTTGGGGGGATTGATCGAAGACGACATCACCGACACGAAAAAGAAAGTACCTCTGCTCGGCGACATTCCGTGGCTCGGCAAGTTGTTCCAGAACGTCCAAAAGGAACGCGTCAAGCGCAACCTGCTCGTGTTCTTGCGTCCCACGGTACTGCGCACCCAAGAAGACGCGGCGGCGGCAACCGAGCGCAAGTACGAGAAGGTGTGGGAAGTTCACATCAACGGCGACGACGAAAAGTCACATTCGGTCCCGCTGCCTCCGCTCGATTCGATCTACGACGGCCGTCAGAACTGACCCGTGCTCGACCGGCTGAAGGGCCTTTCGTTCGCGATCGTCAGGCGAGCGCTCGATTGGCTGACTGAACCGAGCGCGCTTGGTCTGGATACCCTGCCGTCGCACGAGCGCATCGTCTACGTTCTGAACAACCGCTCGCTGACCGACCTCGTGATGCTCGACCTGATCACGGCGAAGAACGATTTCCCGCGCCCGCGCGATTCTCTCGTCGAACACGGCATCCCCGAACGGCGCCGCTTCTTCTTCCTGAATCGGCCGAGCGGTTTGCTGCTGCGAAGCAACCTCATGCGCACGTACTCGCAGCGCCTGTTGCGCTTGCAGGGCTACTTCCGCGACACGCGCAAGGCCGACATCACCCTGGTGCCGGTATCGGTCTTCTGGAGCCGCGCGCCGAACAAGGAGCGGTCGCTCATCCGCGTGCTGTTGTCGGAGGACTGGACCGTGACGTCGCGGTTTCGCCGCTTCGTCACGATCCTATTCAACCGCCACGACATCACCGTGCAGTTCGGCGCTCCGATCGCGTTGCGCGAAGTGGCCGAACCGCAGATCAGCGACGCTCGTCTGATGCGGCGTATCGCGCGACTGGTGCGCGTGCAGTTCAAGAAGCAGCGCACCGCCCTGCTCGGCCCCGACCTGTCGCATCGCCGCACGCTGATCGAACAGATCGTCGCGAGCCGCTCGGTGCGCGCCGCCATCGTCGCCGAAGCGTCGAAGACGAAGACCAGCGAAGCGCGCGTCACCGCGCGCGCGCGTCGCTACACCCGCGGCATGGTTTCCGACATGTCGTACATCGCCATCCGGCTGCTGCAACGGCTGCTGACGTGGTTCTGGAGCCGCATCTACGACGGCATCGAGCCGCGCGGCGTCGAACGCATCAAGCTGCTCGCCGATTCGGCGACGCTCGTGTACGTGCCGTGCCACCGCAGCCACGTCGACTATCTCGTGATGTCGTATCTGCTGTACGGCCAGGGATTGATGATTCCGCACGTCGCGGCCGGCGATAACCTCAACATCCCGTTGCTCGGGCCGGTGCTGCGGCGCGGCGGCGCGTTCTTCATGCGTCGCCGCTTCGGCGACGACCGCCTCTACTCGACGATCTTCGCCGAATACCTGTATCAGCTATTCCGCCGCGGTTCGCCGTCCGAGTACTTCATCGAGGGCGGCCGTTCGCGCACCGGGCGCCTGCTGCCGCCCCGAACCGGGCTGCTCAATATGACGATCACGACGCACTTGCGCGGCATTCCGAAACCGCTCGCGTTCGTCCCGGTCAACATCGGCTACGAGAAGCTGATCGAGGCCACCAGCTACCTCGACGAACTACGCGGCGGCGACAAGCGCGGCGAATCGATCGGCGACGTGTTGCGCAGCTTGCGTCTGATCCGGCAGGTGTTCGGCCGCGTTCACGTCAGCTTCGGCACGCCGCTGCTGCTCGGTGAGTTCCTCGCCTCGACCGACGCCACCGGCTCCAACATGGCGCGAGCGCTCGGCACCGAGATCCTGTACCGCATCAACGCGTGCGCGAACGTGAACCCGATCAACCTGATCGCGCTCGTGACGCTCGCGATGCCGAAACAAACCGTCGAGGAACCCGTGCTGATCGAGCAACTCGATTGCCTCGCCGGTCTGTTGCGCGCGAACACGCCGTTCTCCGACATCGCGGTCACGCCGATGTCCGGCGAAGAGATGATTCGGCACGCCGAAAAGCTCGGCATGATCGTGCGCGAATCGTTGCCGTTCGGCGATGTGCTCGGCCACGACGCGAACCAAACGGTGTTGATGACGTGGTATCGCAACAACGCGCTGCACGCGTTCGCGCTACCGTCGCTGATCGCATGCTTGTTGGTGAACCGTCCGCGGCGCGTGTCGCGCGACGCGCTGAAAGCGATGATCTCCGCCGTCTATCCGTATCTGCAGAGCGAACTGTATCTCGCCGAATCGGCCGACCTCGATCTCGACGTGACGCGTTGGATCGGCCACATGGCCGCGCAAGGACTCATCGCACGCAACGGCGATGAAGTCGGCCCGCCGCCGCCGGAGACCGACGAGTACTACCGGCTGACGTTGCTCGCGCAGATCGTGATGCAGATGCTGGAACGCTTCTTCATCGCCATCGGTCTGCTCTTGCAGGCCGGCCAACGGCGCATCGATCGCGCGACGCTCGAGGCCGATTGCATCACCCTTGCACGGCGCATGTCGCGTCTGTACGGACTCAACGCGCCGGAGTTCTTCGACGCCCGCCTCTTCCGCACGTTCATCGATACGCTGATCGCGCACAACGCCATCTCCGTCGGTGATGACGGTCTTCTGAGCTACGGCCGCATGATCGGCGAGGTCACCCGCGCATCGAGCGCCGTGCTGCCGATCGAGTTCCGTCTGGCGGTCCTCCGCACGCAGCCGCGCGCAGCGACGCCGCCGGTTCAGCTGCGCGCGGGCGCACGGCCGCGATAGACGTCGAACCGAACGCTGCGACCGACGATCTCCCAATCGGCGCGCGCGGCTGCGACGTCGTGGCGACGGCGCTTCACGACGACGCGCCGCGTCGCGAGCGGGATGGCGCGTCGTACGAATTCGTCCAGATCGCCATCGCTCGGCCCGACGAGTCGCGCCAACGTCTGCGCCGAGCGGCGCGGCAACGCAGTTTTGTCGCGCTCCGGGAACATCGGGTCGAGATAGATGCAATCGAAGGCGCGACCTTCGTCGAGTACCGTGCGCGCGTCGCAGCAGCGCACCTCGATCGCCGCCGTATCCAGGACATGACGAACGCGTTCGACCGCATCCGTCAGCAACGCCGCCAATAACGGATGCCGTTCGACCAGCGTCATCCGGCAACCGAGACAGGCGAGCGTGATGCCGTCGAGGCCGAAGCCAGCCATCGCATCGAGCACTCGCAGCGGCTCGGCGCCGACACCACACGCTTTCGCGAGCGCAAGCCGGCGACCCTGGCGCAACCGCCGCTTCACGTCGCCGACCTCGAGGCACAACCCGCGCGGGTCGTCGCGGCCTACGAGCCGCAGCGCCCCGTCGATTCGCCGCACCGCGAAGCCGTCGGTCGCGAGCGCGTCGCTCACGGCCGCAGCGTCGAAGGCAGGTCGCTCAGGCGACTTCGTCGATGCGCGACACCACGTGCAGCGCCTCGACCGCCGCCGTGCGCGCGTACGCATCGACCGCGCGCGCACCCGATAGCGGCGCGCCACCGATTCGACTCGGGCGCGGTACCTCCGCGTGGGGTGCGTCGATGTCGGCTCGCATCCATCGTTGTTGAACGCGCGCCGGTACGAAAGCCGGCGCCGACGCGACGCCGGTCAGCGCGCCCATGGCACACGACTCGAATCAACGACACCGGAGAGTCCGCTCATCGCAGCAAGTGTAGGCAACGAGCGTCATTCGGCGAGCTTGCGCCACGGCGCCGTGCCTTGCAGGTAAACCGGCAGCGCATCGGCCGCCTCGACGACGGCGCCACGTTCGATCGCGTCGAGCGCGAGCGCCGCGACAGCCGCCGCGTGCGGCAGCACGTCGCCGTCGGCTCCGCAGCCGACCGCCGCGATCGTTGCGCCGTAGTGCGACGTCGCGTCGCCGACGAAGAGCGTCCCCGCATCGACCGCAAGCGGCGGCTCGCGCACGGCGGCGGTCGCGATCGTCTCGTCGGTCAACGCGACACAACGCATACCGTCATAGCGGTACGCCGCGACATAGGTTTCGTGCGGACGCGAGCGGATGGTCGCGACGATCTGCGTTCCCGGGGTCGGCGCGTGCCGAGTCGCCGCCGCGTGTGCGAGCGCGGCGAGCGACGACACGGGCACGACCGGCAGCGCGAGCCCGAGACTGATGCCTTGCGCGACACCGGCGGCGATACGCACGCCGGTGAACGACCCCGGGCCGCGGCCGAACGCGACCGCCGCGAGATCGGCGCGCGCGACACCATGCGAACGCAGCAACGCATCCACCATCGGCAGGATCAGACGATTGTGTTCGCGCGCCACGACGCGATGGTCGGCAAAAATGGAGCCACCGATCGATAGCGCCACCGAACACGCGGCCGTCGACGTTTCGAGCGCGAGCACCGTCGCTTGCGCGTCCAAGCGACGTTCGCGACCATGCGGGCGAAGTTGCGACATGGCAGGCATTCTAGGGTGAACACTCGACAGTTTCTCGGGCTCGACGATGCACTCGCCGTGTTGCGTTCGACGGCCGCGGTGTTGCCAGCGTCGTACGAGACGATCGCGATCGCGGCGGCCGCGAATCGGATCGTCGCGCGCCGCGTCGATGCGCCGATCGACGTACCGCCGTTCGCGGCATCCGCCATGGACGGCTATGCGGTGTGTACGCGCGATCCGATATTCAACGGCGCGCCGCCCTACGTACTCGCACTGCACGGCGAGAGCCGCGCCGGTGCCCCGCTCCGCGACGCTGCCCGCGTCGATCACGCGGTGCGGATTTTCACCGGCGCAGTGATACCGCCGCGTTGCGACAGCATCGTGATCCAAGAAGACGTCGAGCGGA
>DASRZO010000072.1:0-7739 GCA_035686405.1 Pseudomonadales bacterium
GGTGCGAGTGCAGTCGAGGAGCTTGCGAGCGAGCTCCGAAGGGAGAGACACGATGGCGAACAACGGTCCGCACGATCCGGCGGCGACCTTTCGGGAACTCGTGACGACGTGGGAGCGGAACATCAATTCGCTCGCCAACCAGGTGATGGGCACCGAGTCGTTCAGCCGCATGATGCAGGAAATGCAGCGCATGCAGCTCGCGCTGCAACAGGCCACGTCCGAGGCGATGGGCCGCCGGCTCGCCGCGATGAACATGCCGACCCGCGAAGACATCATTCGGCTCGCCGAGAAAATCGGCGACGTCGACCGGCGGCTCGCACGCATCGAAGCGGCGCTCGAAGGCAACGCGGCAGCGGCGGCCGAGAACGCGCCGCGAACTGCCAGGCCGCGCACCCGGCAGCCGCCGCCGGAGTATCTGGCGCCAAACAGTCAGAACAAGGAGACACCGCGATGACGAATACCGAAGCGTCCGGTAGCGACGTCGGCGCGCGCGTGCGGGGTATGGTCGAGCGCGCCATTCAACGCGGCGTGAAGGGCTTTCAGTACGCGACGTCGGGGCCGGCGAAGGTCGGCCTCACCCCGAAGACGACGTTGTACGGGCGCGGCACGTTGCAGCTCTATCACTACACGCCGCTCGTCGACGAGCTGTATCGCGTGCCGGTATTGATGGTGATGGCGACGACGAACAAGGCGTTCGTGTTCGACTTGTTGCCGGGCCAGAGCATGGTCGAGTTTTTGTTGAAGCGCGGCTTCGACGTGTTCGTCATCGACTGGAATCCGCCGGCGCCGGAAGAGCGCGGCCTCAAACTCGAGGACTACACGCAGGACTTCATCCCGACGTGCATTCGCAAAGTGCAGCAAGAGACCGGTCAGCCCGACGTGTCGGTGATCGGTTATTGCATGGGCGGGGTGCTATCGCTGATCTATGCCGCGACGCACGTCGACGGTCCCCTCAAGAATCTCGTTTGCTTGACCACGCCGGTCGACTGGAAACAGATGGGCTTGACGACGGTGTGGAACGACGAGCGCTACTTCGACGTCGACCGCGTCGCCGACACGCTCGGCATCATTCCGGCCGATTTCATCCGGCAGATGTTCGAGATGCAGAAACCGGCGCAGCGGCTCGCGGGACAACTGCGCGTCAGCGAGCAGATGTGGAACGACGAGTTCGTGCGCTCGTATCGCGCGTTCGAGCGGTGGGGCGACGAAACGCTGCCGCTCGCCGGCGAGTACATGCGCCAGACGACGAAGGAACTCGGCTGGGGCAACAAGCTCTTCACCGGCGAACTCGTGGTCGGCGGCCGCGAGGCGAAGCTGAAGAACGTGAAGGTGCCGCTGTTGTCGATCGTCGCCGAGCACGATCACCTGGCCCCGCGCGACTCGACGAAACCGTTACTCGATCTGGTCGGCTCGAACGACAAAGAGGAAATTCTGCTCAAAGGCGGCCATGTCAGCCTGATCGCCGGACCGAGCGCGATCGGCCGGATGTGGCCGAGACTCGAACGCTGGCTCGCGGTGAGGTCGACATGAGCGCTGCCATGGAACGCTATCCACGCACGATCAAGACCAACAGCGCGGCGTTCGAACTGACGCTGATGCATGCGCTCGACGAGCCGGACGTGCTGCGCTTCGCGCGCTCGCTGCCGCAGCACGATCTCTTGTTCATGCGCCGCGACATCACGAACGCGAAGGTGTTGTCGGCGTGGGTGCGTGAAATCGGCGCCGAACATATCGTCAGCGTGCTCGCGCGGCGCGGCGGCGAGGTCGTCGGTTGCGCGGCGGTGGTGCGGGATGTGTTGTCGTTCTCGCCGCACGTCGGCGATCTACGCGTGCTGGTCACGCCGTCGGCGCGCGAACACGGCCTCGGCCGCGCGCTCGTGCAGGAGTGTTACCTGATCGCATTATCGATGGGGCTCGAGAAGCTCACGGCGCACGCGACGTCGGATCAGCGCGCGGCGATCACGGTGTTCGAAGACTTGGGCTTCCGCGTCGAAGCGCTGCTGCGCGATCACGTGCGCGATTCGAAGGGCGACAAGTTCGACATCGTCGTCCTGTCGCTCGACGTGGCGGCGCATCAAGCCAAGCTCGAGCTTTACGGTTTACCCGAGGCGTTCGCGGCGACGTCGTAGCGCGCCCAGACTGCACCGCCGTCGTACGGCACGGTGCAGTTCGGCGATGTCCGCGAGCGGACCGATGGCGTCCGCTCGACGCTCGATCTCACAACGCCTTGCAGCGATCGGTCTGCGCCAAGAACGCTTGGATCAGCGCGACGGTCGCGGCCGGTTGCTCTTCCATCAACCAATGGCCGGAGCCGGCGACGACCGCTTCCTGCACGTCGTCGGCGGCGAAGCGGACGACGTACGCCATCGTGGTGCCGAACGAATGGTCGCCGCCGATCGCGAGCACCGGCATCTTGAGCCGCGCGCGCGCGACGAACGCGCGATTGTCGACGGCGTCCTGATCGAACGCGGCGAATTGCGCGAAGCCCGCGTGCATGACCCCGGGCCGCGCATAGAGTTCGGCGTAGTGCACGCGCGCGGCTTCGTCGAAGTGTTGGGGGTCCGCCGAAAACTCGTTCCAGAAGCGGTCGAGGTAGATGCGCTCGCGGCCGGCGACGAGCCGCTCCATGTCGGGTCCGCCGAAGCGGAAGTGCCACAGCAGCGGGTTCTTCAGAATCTCGTCCCACGGTCCGATGCCCGGCACCGGCGCGTCCATCAACACCAGACGCGTCGTGCGATCGGGATGCTGGGCCGCGAATGCGAACGCGACCATGTTGCCGATGTCGTGCGCGACGACGTCGGCCTTCGCGATCTTCAGTGCGTCCAGAATGCCGGCGATGTCTTCGGCCTGGTTCTTCTTGTCGAATCCGGTCGTCGCGGTCGCCGACAAACCCATCCCGCGCAGGTCCGGCGCGATCACCGTGTGGTCGGCCATCAGCGCGGCGGCGAGCGGCGCCCACATGTCGCCGGTATCGGCATAGCCGTGCAGCATCACGACCGCGGGGCCGCGGCCGACGATGCGCACGTGCAGCGTGGTGCCGTTGGTCGCGATCTCCTGCGTGCGCGTGTCCTTCGGAAAGATGAAGTTGCCGGCGAAGGCACTCGGCATCGAGGCGAGCGCCAGCAAGAGCAGAACGGAGACGGACCGCAGTCGAGCCATGATCTTTTCTCGGAGCATGTGTACGTCGTTTATACCGGGGCCGTGCGCGGTTCGGCAGTCTTGAATTGCGGTCGGTGCGGCGAACTCGTGGCGTGATCCGTGCTCGAAACGAAGCATCGAGGCGTGCGCCCGATACGGGTCGTGCGACAGCGATCGGACTCGAGCCGGCGCGTCAGCTCACGGTAAACAACGGCGCGTCCGACTCGAGCCGCGCGCGGCCGGCTTGCTCGGCGGCGAGGTCGCAGTCGAACACGGTGTGCGCGCTCATCATCTGCACGTCGCGGTTGATCCGCTGCAGCTCGTGGTCGAGGTAGTGCGCGCTTGCGCCGCTGCCTTCCATCACGTGCTGCAGGATGCGGCGGCAGTCGCGCACGACGTGCGCGATCGTCAGGCGCAGTTCCAGCTGATCGACGCTGGTGAGGCGCGATTCGCCGCGCGCGTGGCGTTCGATCGAAGCGGCGGCGGCGCGCAGGACGACTTCGGCCGCGCGCGCGTCGGCGATCGCGGTGGCGAGGCGGATCTGCGCCGAGGCGCGTTGACTCTGCGGCTTCTGCGTCGCGAACAGCACCCGCGCTTCGATCAACTCGCGATAGAGCTGCACGGCGCGGCGTGCGGCGCCGAGCGCGGGAATCGCCGCGGTGAGCGACAGGAACGGCGGCACCGGCAAACGCATCAGATACGTCGCCTTGTCGCCGGCGCCGACCGCCGGCGGCGTCGGCAGCGACAGCTGCCGCTCCGGTACGAACAACGCGTCGACGACGATGTCGCGGCTGCCGGTCGCGATCATGCCGTCGACGTGCCACGTGTCGCGTACAACGACGTCGCTCGGCCGCACGAGGCACATGCGTTGCACCGGCTTGTCTTCGGCCGGCACCATCGCGGACAGCAGCACCCAGTCCGCGTGCACGATGCCGGTCGCGAACTTCCAATGGCCGGAGAGTTCGTAGCCGCCGTTCTTCGGCACCGCTTGCCCGGCCAACGGATTCACGCTGCCGGGCGCGAGGATGTACGGTTGGTTGCCGAAGATTTGCGCTTGCAGCTCGTCGTCGAAGAAGCCGAGCAGCCAGTTGTGTTCCATGTAGAAGGTGGTGATCCACCCGGTCGACGGGCAGGCTTCGGCGACCGCGACGCCGATGTCGACGAAGAGGTCGAGGCCGATTTCGTAGCCGCCGAATTTCTTCGGCACGAAGGAACGAAAGACACCGGTCGCTTTCAGCGCATCGATGACGTCGTCGTCGGGTTTGCGTTCACGCTCGGCGCTGCGCGCGCGGCTCGCGACCAACGGTACGATCGCGCGAACGCGATCGAGCAAGCCGTCGAGCGGTAGCGTCGAGACGCGAGCGGCGCGCCACTCTTGCGTGGTCAACCCGCGGCTTGCGCGCCGGCTTCGTCGCGCGGCGGCAGTTTCTGGCCGCGCTCGATGCGGAAGCGGATCTGCGGAATCGCGTCGTCGGCGTTGAACGCGCGCAGCAGGTGGCAGCATTCGAGCTGCAGGCCGTTCGGATCTTCGAAGTAGATCGATTTCGACCAGCCCTCGTGATCGACGGGGCCGCGCACGGCGACGCCGTGCGCTTCGAGGCTGCGCTTCGTTTCTTCGAGCGTCTCGACCGAGTCGGCGTCGAACGCGAAGTGATACACGCCCTGCATCAGGCCGAGGCCTTTGTTGATGCTCGAATCGAAATCCTTCGGGTAACCCTCGACGTCTTCGCCGCTCATGAAGCCGATGAGCTGGCCGCAGCCTAAGTCGAAGAAGAAATGCTTCATCACGCCTTTGCTGCCGAGCTCGACCAAGTCGGCGCGCACGAGCGGAAAACCGAGCACGTCTTCGTAGAACGCCCGCGTCTTCTCCATGTCTTTCGTGCCGAGATCGATGTGGTTGAAGCCGAGCCGCTTCGCCATGTTGCCTCCTCGCGGGCGCATCGCCGAATGAACGTCGGCGGAGGATATCACCGCGTGGAATGGGACGGTCGACTCGCGCGAGGAGCGGCCTGTTCGGCGAGCATCACGCGAATGCGCTCGTGCGACAGCCCCGCGGCTTGGCCGAGCTTGCGCAAGCTCGCGCCGGCCGCGGCGGCTGTCGCCACGGCGTGGCGGAGCGCGGTCTGCGCGCGTTGCGCGGACACGGCGCGGGCCTTGACGCGCGCCAAGTGCGCGTCGGCGCCGCGCCCGCGTTCCGGCGCGGGATGCAGCAGATGCTCGGCGAGTTCGGCGACGGTATGCGTGTGCGCCGTCGGCTCGCCCAACGCGCGCTGCACCAGCATGCCGAATGCGAGGCCGCTGACGAGTCGCGCGAGCTCGTCGTACGGCAGCGTCGGGTCGATGAAGCCGGAGTCGACGCCGGCCCGCGTCATCCGCTCGAACGCTTCGTGCCGCACCGCGACCATGCGCTTCAACGCCTTCGCCGCCTCCGGATCACGCCGCGCGAACGCGATCACGTCGAGCAGGATCAGCGCGCGGCGGCCGAACGAGGCGCTGACCAAGCCTTGCGCCAGCGCCTGGGTGAATTGCGCCGCCGGTACTTTGCCGGCGTCGACGGCGACGTCGATGAAGTGGTCGGCCGTGCGCAGGCCGAGCGCTTCCAGCAAGAGATCCAGTTTGCCGTCGAAGTGCGCGTACACGGCGCCGGTCGTGACACCGGCGCGCCGGGCGATGTCGGCGAGCGTCGTCGCGGCGTAGCCGTTGCGCGAAAACTCGTCGATCGCGGCTTCGATCAGCGTGTCGCGTGCGTTCGGGGACTGGCGATCGGGCTTCGGCTTGGCCGGCATGACGTTGCTCCGCGGTTGCGGTGATGATGATGGAACCCGCCGGGCGCGCCAATTGACGCACCGCGATCGCACACGCGGCGAGGCGCTACGCGGACGACGCCGCTTCTGCGGCCGCCGACGGCATCGCCGCTGGGGCCGATTCCGGCGGCGCGATGTGCCAACAGCTCGACGTGAGATAGACGACCAGCACCGTCAGCGCCATGCCGATGCCCGGCAACAGCGCCGCGTTCAACGTGCCGAACATCTGCGCCGCGTAACCGATCGCGAGCGAGCCGATCGGCATCCCGGCGCTCATCGCGAGCGCGTAGATCGATACGAGCCGCGCGGTGAGTTCCGGCGGTGCCGATTCCTGCACGATGCTGCGTCCCATCGTCATCGTGAGGCCGCCGCCGAGACCCCAGACGAAGTTCAACGCGAAGAACGCCCAGTACGGCGGGTGCAGATACAGCGTCAGCAGCATCGCGCTGCCGAACAGCAATGCCAGCATGAACGCGCGGCCTTGGCGTCGGACGCCGCCGCGGCGCATCAGCACCGCGATGACGACCAGCGTGCCGACCATGTTCGCGCCGAATGCGAGCGCGAGGTCGGCGGCGTCGCCGTGATAGACGTCGCGGATGATCAGCGGCAGCAATACGACGAACGTGCCGATGAAGAACATGCCGAGCGCGAACGTGAGGATCAGCACGGGACGGATGCGTTCGGAGCGCAGCGCGACGCCGAGTCCGACGCCGATGTCGTGGAATATGCGGCGGCCGGTCGCGGGTGCGGGTTCGCTGCTCGGCAAGCGC
The DNA here is from genome assembly GCA_035686405.1 of Pseudomonadales bacterium. Lineage (GTDB taxonomy): Bacteria > Pseudomonadota > Gammaproteobacteria > Pseudomonadales > Azotimanducaceae > DATJGR01. The sequence continues at coordinate 6,713 of DASRZO010000072.1, forward strand.
GCGCTCGGAATCGCGCCGAGCGCGAACAACGTCGCCGACAGCACGAGCAATGCAGCGGTGCCGACGCGGTCGGTCAGGCTTGCAAGCACGAAGCCGACCGCTTGCGAGCCGAACTGCAGACCGATCACGAGCGTGACGATGCGTTGGATCTGCGCGCCGGCGACGCGCGTCAACATCGCGTCGCGCGGCGGCCCCGAGAACGTTCCGGCGATGCCGCCGAGCAGCGACAGCCACAGCAGCGAGGCGAAGGTCAGCGCGCCGGACGCGACCAGCCACGCCGTCGCGAGTTGCGCGATCGCGACGACCAGATGCGTGACGACGAGGATGCGACGTTGCTCGAAGCGGTCGGCGAGGAGCCCCGCGAACAGCAGCAGAAACACCGGCGGCAGCTGCGTGATCATCTGCGCGAGGCCGACGCGTTCGGGCGACTCGTGCAGCGCACCGACGACGAGCCACGGGAACAGCACCGTGAACAAGCCGCTCGGTACGAGGAAGGCGACATTCGAGAGGAGATACGTACGCAGCGCCGCGGTCACGACTGGGGTTCGCTCATCGATCGATTCTCGGCGCGGTCGGCGGTGGCGGCATTGTGTACGAAGTCGGGGTCCGCGGCTCCAAGGCGTTGCCCGACAAGCCGGGAACCATCGGCGTCGGGAGCAGAAGCCTGGACGGTCGATCAATTTTTCCGGACGCGCGCTCGTAGCTCTCGGCGGTCCCGCTGCCGTACTCTTTGGCGGGGTGTACGAGAGACGATACGAGGCAATTCCATGGCCGCCACGATGATCGCGACCCAGCGTCCGCAGTGGTTCGACCCGGCGACCGGCGTGCTCGACCGTCGCATCTTCGCGGACGCCGAGATCTATCGGCAGGAGCTCACGCACATCTTCGGCCGCGGCTGGAATTTCATGTGCCACGAGTCGCAGCTGCCGGACAGCGGCTCGTTCTTCATGAACTACATCGGCGAGGACCAGGTGATCGTCGTGCGCGATCGCAGCCGCAAGATCAACGTGCTGCTGAATTCGTGTCC
>DASRZO010000073.1:0-24091 GCA_035686405.1 Pseudomonadales bacterium
CGGTCCACTCGCATCACGGCGTCACGGAAGTCCCCATGAAATACGCGCATCCGGAGTATCTGACGTCGGCCGAAGACGTGATCGACGGCATCGAGCGGCGCGACCGCCGCTTGCGGATCTTCGACACGACGGTCTATCTGCGTCCCGATCCGCCGCGCTATCGCATCGAGAGCGGACGCGACAACTATTTGAAGGGACACATCCCGACCGCGGGTTTGCTCGATCTCACGCGCGGCATGTCGGATGCGTCGGCGAAGTTTCCGTTCACGTTGCCGAGTCCGGCGCAGCTGCAGCACGAGTTCCGGAAGTACGGCATCGACGACGACAGCCTCGTCGTCCTCTACAGCACGACGCACATCATGTGGGCGACGCGGTTGTGGTGGATGCTGCATTGGGCCGGTCATCGCAACGTCACGCTGCTCGACGGCGGCTACACGCAGTGGATCGCCGACGGCCGGCCGATCGACGACGAACCGACGCCGTATCCGACCAGCGGCATGACGGTACGACCGCAACCCGCCTTGTGGGCGACGCGCGAGGAGGTGCGCGCGTCGATCGGCAACGGATCCGTCTGCGTCATCAATGCGCTCGCGCCGGACGTGTACGCCGGCACCGCCGCGACCCATTACGGCCGGCCCGGCCACATTCCGGGCAGCCACAACGTCTACTTCGGTTCGGTGTTGAACGGCCAGACCTTCAAGAGCGCCGACGAAATCGCCGACGCGCTCGACCCCGCCGGCGTACGCCGCGCCGACAGGATCATCACCTATTGCGGCGGCGGTATCTCGGCGACGGTCGATGCGTTCGCGCTGAAGCTACTCGGCTACGACAACGTCGCGGTATACGACGGCTCGATGGCCGAATGGGCGAGCGATCCGAGCCTGCCGCTGAGGACCGGCGCCGCCCCCTAGCGTTCAGCGATCCCGATAGTCGGGCTTGCGCTTCTCCAGGAACGCACCGACGCCTTCGCGCATGTCGCCGGTCTGCGCAACGAGAATTTGCTGCCGGTCCTCCATCGCGATCACCGACTCCAGACTGCCGGCGTCGACGCTCATGTTCAGACATTCCTTCGTCAGCCGAACGCCGACCGGCGAGTTCGCGATGATCTCGTGCGCCATCGCGCGGCCGGCATTCGCGAGTTCCTCTTGCGCGACGACTTGCGACACGAGGCCGACTTTCAGCGCGCGCTCCGCATCGAGGAAGCGGCCGGTCAACAACAACTCCGACGCGAGCGCCGAACCGACGAGCCGCGGCAGGAAATACGACACGCCGACGTCGCACGCGGTGAGTCCGATGCGGATGAACGCCGCGTTCATCCGTGCTGCAGGCGCCGCGATGCGGATGTCCGACGCGAGCACGAGCGCGAAGCCGCCGCCGCTCGCGGGCCCGTTGATCAGCGAAATGATCGGCTGCGGCGCGCGGCGCATGCGCATCACGATCTCGCTGACGCGGCGCTGCACGCGCAGCCCCGCGACCGGGCCTGATTCGGCGTCGATGCGGTCTTCCTTCAGATCGAGCCCGGCACAGAAGCCGCGCCCGGCGCCGGTGAGCAGGACGACCCGCACGGAATGATTCGTGTAGAGGTCGCCGAAGTAGTGCTGCAGCTCGAGCATCATCGTGCGGCTCATCGCATTGAGCGCCGACGGCCGGTTCAGCGTCAGCCAATCGATCGGGCCTTCTTTCTCGATCGTCAGCGTTTCGTACGTGCCGTCCGCATTCGCGCGGGGTCGATAGAGCTCATCGGTCATCGCGTTCTCCCAATTCGATACGTCAATGGCGGTTGATTCGGAATCATTCGCAGCGTCGCATCGCGCCTCGCTCATCGCAATCGGCGCGGACTCTTGTACACTCGCCTGCCCCGGAAACGCGTCCGTCCAAGATGTCTGGTCAAGAACCCACGATCGAATCGTTGAACGCCGATCTCGCCGAACTCGAACGCGAGATACGGGCGTTGAAAATGGCGCAGCAGCGCACCGAGTCGAACGCGGCCGCGCAAGCGCCTGCGCATGCCGCGACGGACGTGGAACGCACGGCCGCTGTCGCCGGCACCGGCGAACGCGCCGCAGGAACTGCGGGCCCGGCACGAACGGAATCGCACGGCGTCGCGAACGCAGTGCGCACCGCGGTGGAAGACACCGTTGCTGCGTCGTTCGTCGCGACGGAAGCGACGATCGACGAAGCCGGCGGCTGGTTCGTCACGCTGACCGAGCTCGGCGCAATCCACAGCGATCAAGCGAAGGCGCTGCTCAAGGACACGCTCGACACGTTCAAGGCGTTGCGCAACGCGCATTCCGCCACCGACGTGCTGCACGTGACCTTCGATCATTGGAACCGGCGCGCGACGCACGTCGCCGAAGGACTGACCCGCACCGTCGAACTGATCGCGCGCGAGTCGCGTCACGCGTCGGCGTCGGTCGGCGAAATGTGGCGGCCGGTCATCGACCTCGTGCGCGCCGACGCGCGCCGCGGCTGAGCAGCGTCGTTCAGATCTGCTTGGCGCGTCCGGCCCAATACGGCGCGCGCACCAAGCGCCGCTGAATTTTCCCGCTCGGCAACCGCGGCAGGTCGGTCACGAAGTCGATCGTCCGCGGCGTCTTGAATCCGGGCAGCCGAGACTTCGCGAACGCGATCAATTCCGCCGCGAGCGCCGCGTCGCCGGTGCTGCCCGGCGCGAGCTGAACGACGCTCTTCACCTCTTCGCCCCACTCTTCGTTCGGCACGCCGACCGTGCACACGTCGACGACGGCCGGATGTTGCAGCAGCTCCGAGTCGATCTCCTGCGGATAGATGTTCACGCCACCCGAGATGATCGTCTCCGCGTTGCGCCCGTTCAGGAACAGATAACCGTCGTCGTCGAGATAACCCATGTCGCCGAGCGTGAACCAATCGCCGCGATAGCTCTGCGACGTCTTCTCCGGCGCTTTGAAATACTCGAAGCGGCCGACATCCGGCGCCTTGAAGTACAGCGTGCCGGATTGGCCGCGTGCGACGTCGTTGCCGTCGTCGTCGAGGATTCGCGTCAGCTCCGGCGTCGGCGACCTCCCGACCGTGCCTGGCTTCTTCAACCATTCCTCCGACGTCACGAAATAGTTACCGCCGCCTTCGGTCGCCGCGTAGTACTCGTACACCACCGGACCCAACCAATCGATCATGGCGCGCTTCACGTGCACCGGCGTCGGCGCCGCACCGTGGATCAGGAAACGCATGCTCGACAAGTCGTATTTCGTGCGGACTTCCTCGGGCAGTTGCAGTAGCCGATGGAACATCGTCGCCACCATGTGCGTGTGCGTGATGCCGTGGCGGTCGATGAGCCGAAGCGTTTCCTCGGCGTCCCACTTGTCCATGAACACGACCCCAACACCGGCGTTGAGGGGCGCGGCGATGTTGAATGCGAGCGGCGCCGCGTGATAGCCCGGACCGGTGCATAGACACATGTCGTTCTGCATGTCCCACGCCGCCGCGACTTGCGACGCGCTGCGCGCGATCGGTTGTTCGCGCCGATAGACGCCCTTCGGTCGCCCGGTCGTACCGGACGTGTACAGCATCTGCGTGCCGCGTATCGGGTTGTCGATGTCGCTGCCGTCGAACTGCGCGATCGCCTCTTCGTAGTCGACGAAGCCGTCGACCGCGCCGTCGACGATCAACTTCAACCGCGCGCGCGGCGCGCGCGCGACCGCATCGGCTGCGGTCGGCAGCGTACCGTCGTACACGACGACACTCGCCTCGCAGTCGTCGATGACATAGCCGACTTCCTCGCCGGTCAGGTGGAAATTGACCGGCGTGAACCGAACGCCCGTGCGCAGCGCCGCGAGATAGGCCTCGACGAACGCCGGCCGGTTGCGCGACACCAAGGCCATCGAGTCGCCTGCACCGATGCCGTGTGCGCGCATCAACCGCGCGAGTCGGTTCACCCGCGCGTTCAGCTGCGCGAACGTCAGCTCTCCGAACGGCGATGCGACGGCGACCTTGTCCGGCAACCGCTGCGCGACCAGCGCGATCACCATGCCCTGCGTCATCGCCCGTTCCAGCGCGTCGGCGCCCGTCGATTCACTTCGATTCATTCATGCCCCCTTGCGTCCCCAGATCTACATCACCGCGACATCGTCAAATCGTCAGGTCGATGCGCTTCGCCGGCCCGTTCAGGCCGCGCATCCACAGCGCGCGATCGCGCTCGTAGAACACTACCCCGTCGAGAAAATCGACGGAGCCGGAATCCGTCACGCTTAAGCCGAGCAGCCGATCGCGCACGAGGTACAGCGACATGTCGTGCGACACGCAGATGTCGAGCTGCGGCCGCTCGAGCGGCGCGTCGAGCTTGCCCACGACGACGCGCCCGAGAATCTTCGCCGCGAGTTCGGCCGGCATCATCACGTCGGCGGCGATGCCGCCATCGAACCAGCGCTGCAGAAACGGCACTTGCCCGTCGACGCCCGTCATCGCGCGAAACATCTTCATCTGATCCAGGACGTAGAACACGCCGAGCGCTTCGACCGGCCGGTGCCGAGTGACGCGTCCGCCGCCGGCCGAGTGGCTCTCGAGAATCAGTTGTACGGTCTCGACGCAACGTTCCGCCGGGCTCGCGTATCCGCGCACCAGCACGCGTTTCGGCAGCGCGGCGCCGAACTCGCGCGCGAGCACGCGGCCTTCGTCGGTCAGCGGGTTCAACAGATCGTGGCGGCCCGGTTCGAATTCGCGCGCGGAATGTCGAACGAGCGCAGCCGCGTGTTCGACGCCGTCGTCGAACACCGACTTCAGCAGCGCAATCGTGGCATCTCCGTAGCGCGTCACGCACAACCTCGTTGGCAGCGTTAATTCGGCTGTATTAGTATCGCCCGACTGTTGCGATGACAAGTCCGCGCGTCGCATTCGAACGAAAACACTGGGGGAACGCATATGGACCTTGGTATCTCCGAGCGCGTCAAACCGCTCCGCGACGACATTCTCGATTTCATCGACAAGAACATCGTTCCGAACGAACGCATCTACACCGAGCAGATCAACGCGGGCGACCGCTGGCAGCCGACGCAGATCATGGAGGACCTGAAGGCACGCGCGAAGAAGCGCGGGCTGTGGAACTTCTTCCTGCCGCATTCGGAGCGCGGCGCCGGCCTCAACAACCTCGACTATTCGCACCTCGCCGAAATCATGGGCATGTATCCGATGTCGTCGGAGGTGTTCAACTGCGCGGCGCCCGACACCGGCAACATGGAGGTGATCGAGCGTTACGGCACCGAGGAACACAAGGAACGCTGGCTGAAGCCGCTGTTGAACGGCGAGATCCGTTCGGCGTTCTGCATGACGGAGCCGCTCGTTGCATCGTCCGACGCCACCAACATTTCTCTCGAGGCGCGACTCGACGGCGACGAGTGGGTGCTGAACGGCCAGAAGTGGTGGTCGTCCGGTATCGGCGATCCGCGCTGCAAGATCCTGATCGTCATGTGCGTGACGGAGCCCGACGCGCCGCGCCACTCGCGGCAATCGCAGATCCTCGTACCGCGCGACACGAAAGGCATCGAGATCATCAAGATGCAAACCGTGTTCGGTTACGACGACGCACCGCACGGCCACGGCCACGTTCGCTTCACGAACGTACGCGTACCGAAAGACAACATCCTGCTCGGCTCCGGTCGCGGTTTCGAGATCGCCCAGGGCCGCCTCGGACCGGGCCGCATTCACCACTGCATGCGTTCCATCGGCGTCGCCGAGCGCGCGCTCGAGCTGATGTGCCGGCGCTCGGTATCGCGCGTCGCGTTCGGCAAGCCGCTCGCCGATCTCGGCGGCAACCTCGACAAGATCGCCGACGCGCGCATCAACATCGAAATGGCGCGGCTGCTGACATTGAAGGCCGCGTGGATGATGGACACGGTCGGCAACAAGGTCGCGCGCAGCGAAATCGCGCAGATCAAAGTCGCCGTCCCGAACATCGCGCTGAAGGTCATCGACGACGCGATCCAGATGCACGGCGGCGCCGGCGTCTCGCAGGTGTTCCCGCTCGCGCGGATGTACGCGGGGATGCGCACCCTGCGGCTCGCTGACGGCCCCGATGAGGTGCATCGTCGTGCGGTCGCCAAGGCGGAACTCGGCAAGTATCCGGACACCAAGGAGCCGCCGCGCACCGATCCGTGGTGATCGATCGAACGCTCGTCGGCCGACGAGGAGAACGCGATGGGTAGACTCGACGGACGCGTGGTGGTCGTGACCGGCGCCGGCCGCGGCATCGGTGCCGAGATCGCGAAGCTGACGGCGCGCGAAGGCGCGAAGGTCGTCGTCAACGATCTCGGCGGCAACACCGACGGTACCGGCACCGGCAAGATCGCCGACGACGTGGTCGCGCAGATTCGCGCGGCCGGCGGCGAAGCGGTGTCGAACACGCAATCGATCGCGACGGTGGCCGGCGGCGAATCGCTGCTGACGACGGCACTGGACGCGTTCGGCGCGATGGACGTGCTCGTCAACAACGCCGGCATCTTGCGCGACAAGACGCTCTTCAACATGGAAGAGTCGGATTGGGATGCCGTGCTCGCGGTGCACCTCAAAGGTCACTATTGCTGCTCGCGACCGTTCGCGAAATACATCCGCGACCACAACCGCACGAACTGCCGCATCGTCAATTTCTCCAGCACGTCGGGCCTGTACGGCAACTTCGGCCAAGCGAACTATGGCGCGGCGAAAGCCGGCATCGCCGGATTCACGCGCGTGCTCGCGCTCGAACTCGCGAAGTACGGCTGCACCGTGAACACGATCTCGCCGGGCGCGCTGACGCGGATGACGATTCCGCTGCGCGAAGCGCGCGGTCAGAAGGTCGAAGCGGAAGAGCTCGAGAGCGGCGGGCCGCAACACATCGCGCCGATCGTCGCGTGGCTCGCCGGCGAACAGTCGGCCGGCGTATCGAACCAGATCTTCCACGTCGGCCGCGGCGGGGTCGGCATCATGCAGCAGCCCGCGGTGATCAAGTCGTTCACGAAGAAGAAGGGTACGTGGTCACTCGCCGAGCTCGACCGCTACGTGCCGCAGCTGATCGAGGCGCGCAAAGCGCACGACGCAGCGGTGAAGGCGGCCGGCAAGTCGATTCAGATCGATTGACCGCGTCGGTTGTTTCGCTGCGAAGCTCGGACGGGGCTCGAGGTCGTCCCGTCGGATCAGCCCAGGGCCTTGCGCAGCAACCGCACGCCCCGCACCAGCGCGCGTTCGCCCACTTCCGAGAATCCCAGCAACACCCCCTCCGGGCCGGGCTTCGCGCGGTAGCTCGACAACGGAAGCAGCTCTAGACCTTCCTTCGCCGCTCTCTGGCACACGTCCTCTGCGCGGGCCCCGCTGCGAAGCCACCCCACCAGGTGCATACCCGTCTCGTCCGGATCCACGCTCAGTAGCCCTTCGAGTTCCTCCTCGACCGCCATGACGAGTCGGCGCTGGCGCTGCGCGTAGACGCGCCGCATGCGGCGCAGGTGGCGCTGAAAGTGTCCTTCCGTCAGGAAGCGCTCCACGACCGCTTGCTCGAGCACCGGCGGCGGCCCACCGACCACTTCTCGGGCGGCCCTGAAGACGGGCGCCAAATCCCGCGGCACGACGAGGTACGCCATGCGCAAGCCCGAGAACATCGACTTGCTGAACGACCCGAGGTACATGACGCGCTGATTGGGATCGATGCCTTGCAGTGCCGCCAACGGTGCGCCCGAGTAGCGGAACTCACTGTCGTAGTCCTCTTCGAGGATCCAGGCGTCGGCCGCTTGCGCCCATTCGAGCAGCTCTGCGCGACGCGGCAGCGGCATCGTTTTGCCCAGCGGAAATTGGTGCGTAGGCGTGACGTGGGCGAGCCTCGCCTGCGGAGCGCGTTTGCGTCCGACCTCCACACTCAAACCCTGGTCGTCTACCGCAATCGGCACCACGCGCGCGCCCCAGCTCACGAACGCCGCGTACGCGCCAAAATACCCAGGGTCCTCCACCCAGACGGAATCGTCGGGATCCAGCAGCACACTCGCTGCCAGCGCGATGCCCTGTTGACTACCGCTGACGACGATCACTTGGTCGGGCGTGCATCTCACCCCGCGCGTCGCGCCGAGGTGCTCCGCGATCGCTTCCCGCAACGGCTCGTATTCGAAGCGTCCCAACCCGCGGGCCTCGATCAATCGATCCCAGCATTGCACCAGAAGCCTGCGCCACACCTTGCCCGGAAACAGATCGGCGGGCGCCCCCATTCCGAAGGCGCGACCGCGAGGCTCCCCCGGCAACTGGACCGGTTGCGGCCATGTCGTGGCCGCGTGGTGAATCGCCCGCCCCTGTTGCGACAGGTGTCGACGGCCACGAGGTTGGGTCGGTTCGACGGCGTTCGGCCGGATCGGCGTGCCGCTCGGCATGTCGGCGACGAATGTGCCCGCACCCTGCCTGCCCACGAGCAGTCCTTCGAGGATGAGCTGCTCGAACGCGACGTGAACGGTGTTGCGCGACACGTCGAGCGACGCTGCGAGCTCTCTGGTCGAAGGCATTCGAGTGCCTGTCCGAAACTGACCGGACAGGATTGCGTCGCGCAGGCCTTCGTAGAGTTGCCTCGACAGAGCGCCCGCCGAGCGATCCAGGCTGAGCGGCGGCAGTGCCATCGAAAGTGTCCTTCAAAATGCTTCGAAGCTGGACCTTTTCCAGGACAGATTGCCACCATAACGTGGCGGCCCATCATTCGGGTAGACCTCACCAAATGCTGAACGAAGCAGAAATCCGCGATCTGGTCGCGACGCACGGCGCCGCAGTGAACGAAGGCCGCTCGGTCAAGCAACTCATCGAAGACGGCGAGCTGTCGCGCTTGCGCGGCTGCACCGTGCTCGAAGGCAAGGTGTCCGATTCCGTATTCGGCGCTGCCTTGCGAACCTCGTCCGGCAAGCCGATCCGCTTGATGTTCCGCAACAATCGAATCTCCACCCACGACGTGAATCGCGGCACGATCCCCTTCAAGGATCAGGTCTTGGCGTTCAACCACGACCACATGCACCGGCTGGTGAAGTCGGTGCTGGGATCGTCGCAGTTCGAAGTCGCCGGTCTTTCTCCGGCGTCGACCGTGATCCCCGCCGAGAACCTCGATCTGTTGAAGATCGAGAATGTCCTGCGCCTCTACATGGCGGAGAGTTCGACCTCGACCTCGTTGTACCAGCACTGGTTGGCTGCGAAGAAAAACGGTCAACGCACGATGACCTATGCGGGGCACCGGCTCGACGTCGCCGCGCTCGAGCCCAACGGGCTGCTGCCGTACCTGATGGACACGCCGAGCACGAAGGAAAGCGTCGATCGTACGACCGACGTGGACGACCTGATCCAGAGCGGCGTCTGCACGCACGCCCAATACGTCCAGATCCGCAACGCGTCCCTGATGGCCTTCGGCATGGTGTCGCAGTACCTCGCGCAAAAGGGAATGGTGCTCGTCGACACCAAGACCGAACACGGGATCAACAGCGACGGCCATATCGTCTCGGCCGACGAACTCTACACGATGGATTCGTCCCGCTTCTGGAAGTTGGACGAGCGTGGTGCCCTGTTGACCCGCGACGGCAAACCCGTGTCGTTCTCGAAGGAGTTCGCCCGCGGCATGGTGAAGGAGAAGGACCAGCAATTCTCGAGCGAACAAGCGAACGAGATCGCGGTTCGCTACATCCAGGGGCTGCAGCACCTCACCGGCGAGACGTTCGAACCGGACCTGCGCCCGCGCGACCAGCGCATCATCGAGTCCACGCACCTCATTCTGGATTCGCTGCTATAGGCGCGAACGAGCGAGCAGTCCGCGCCGCCGCGGACGCGATATCGACTCACCAGTAATACGCCCACCGCAGATACCACTGCGACCCGCCGCCGGTCGTCAATCCCGTCGCCGGCGGCGGCAACGCAATGGCGCCGTATTCGTCGCCGCGACGTCCGAGGTCGCGTTGGTAGCCGAGGTCGACGTGTTGCGCGTCGCTCGGTTCGTAGTTCAGCTGTGTCTGCACGAGGTTCGAACCGTCGTGCAGGTTCGTCAGCAACGTCAGCGTGTGCGTCACGAGCGGGTGCCACTCGTAACGCGCGCCGACCGCGGTGTAGTCGCGCATCAACGTGAACAGTTCGCCGCGCAGCAGACGATCGCGCAACGCCTGCGGCAGGTCCGCGAGATCGACCGGATGATGGTCGACGCCGAAACCGCTGTGGAAATACTCGCCGAACACGTATGCGTTGCGATCGAACAACGTAAAGCTGTAGTCGATGTTCGCGATGCCCGACACCTTCGTGCCGCCGTCGTCGAGTTCGGTCACGAGCCAGTCCGTGCGCGCCATCGCACCGCCGATCGCATGCCGTGCACTCGCTCCGAACACATAGTCCTCGTAGTTGCGTCCGCCCATCAGCTCGTACTCGGTGTCGCCGATCGCGCCGTGCCACTTCGCACCGAACGCATCGACCGACGTCGTGCGCTCGCCGTCGAGTTTGCGGCGAAACACACTCAACAATTGCCAATCACCGCCGCCGTCGGTGACGCCGTCGACCTTGATCATGTCTTCGCCGTTCTTGTAGTCGCGGTCGACCGTCGTCGGCGCGAACGGCGCGAACAGATCGAGCGGCTGGAACACGATGCCGCTGCCCCAGCTGACGGCGTCGCGACCGACGGTGACGCCCCAATGTTCCGCTCGATATTCGACGGCGAGCCGATCGAAGCGCTGGATGACGTCGTGACGGTCGCCTTCGTCGAGCGTCCAAGTCAGATCCATGAAACGCAGCTTGTCGTTGCGCGGCGTCTGATCGAGCGTGTTTTCGGGCGATGCGACGAACGCGAATTGATCGCCGACTTCGTACAGCGTCACGAGGTCCGCGATCAGGTGCCAGTCCGCGACGCTGTCGCGAAACATCAGCCGCAGATCGGCGCTGCCTTCGTACTCCGGCGTGCCTACGACTTCGCGTTGCACGTCGTCTTCCTCGAGGAGCTGCGCGACGCCGAACCCCTCTGCGCGGCCGTTCAGTTCCCACGCGCGCGCCGTCGTCGTCGCGCACGCGACGACCAGCAGCAACGACGCACGCATCGGGGTCACGCGTTCGCGGCCGCGGTTCTCGCGTCGGCGACGATGCGGCCGTCCTTCAATTGCACGCTGCGGCGGGCGTAGCGGATGACGATCGGGTCGTGCGTCGCCGTGACGATCGTGACGCCGCGTTCGACGTTGATCCGCCGCAGCAGCTCGAGCAGCGTCTCGGTGGTCTTCGAATCGAGATTCGCGCTCGGCTCGTCCGCGAGCAGCAGCGCCGGCCGCGTGACGATCGCGCGCGCCACCGCGACGCGTTGTTGTTGGCCGCCGGACAGTTCGCCCGGCCGCCGCTCGGCGAGCTCGCCGATGCCGAGCGCGTGGAGGATCTCCAACGCGCGCTCGCGCCGTTCGCTCGCGTGGATGCCCTGCAACTGCATGATGAACTCGACGTTTTCCCGCGCCGACAACACCGGGACCAGGTTGTATGCCTGGAAGACGAAGCCGATCTTCGTCAGACGCAAATCGGCGAGTTGAGGATCCGACAGCGTCGCGAGGTCGACGCCGTCCACCGTGACGCGGCCGGCGGTCGGCCGATCGAGCGCGCCGATCAAATTGAGCAGCGTCGACTTCCCCGAACCCGACGGCCCCGACAAGCTGACGAAGTCGCCTTCGGCCACGTCGAAGTCGACGTCCTGCAGCGCGTGCACCGGCACCGCATTGCTCGTGTAAACGCGGCTCAGCCCGCGACAGACGACGACATTGCTCATTTCACCTCCGCAGTGCATCGAGCGGTTCGATGCGTACCGCCCGCCACGCCGGATACGCGCTCGCGAACAAGCCGAGCGCGACCGCGAGCGACCCGACCGCCGCGACGTCGCCCCACAATAGATGCGGCACCAGCTTGTTGCGCAGTCCCGCGAGTTCGATGCCGGCCGCCCAGCGCGACAAGTCGATGCCGTCCGAGAAATAGGCGACCAGGGCGAGTCCGACGGCGATGCCGACCGCGAGCCCCGCCAGCACGATCAGCACCGACTCGATCACCACCTGGGCGACGATCGCACCGCGGCGCATGCCGAGCGCGCGCAGCATGCCGAACTCGCGCACCCGTTCGAGCACCGCGGTGATCAACGTGTTGACGAGGCCGAACGCGAGCGCCAGCAAAAGGACGACGAACCAGATCAGAATCGCCGCGTCGGCGAGCTGAAACATCGCCGCGGCCTGCGGCTCGAGCGTCCGCCAATCGAACACTTCCAATCCGCTCAGATCCTTGCGCAGCTCCGCGTCGGCGTGCGGACCGAACCCGTCGTCGCGCAGCCGCACCGAAATCTCCGTGACTGCGTCGGTTCCCAACAGCGCCTGAAAGGGGCGAATGCCGGTGAACGCATAGGCTTTCTCGATCGCGGTCCCCGCCGCATCGTACAAACCGGCGACGCGAAAACCCGCTTCACGATTGCGGCCATCGGCGCCTTGCGTCATCACGACGATGCGGCGGCCGACGTCGGTGTCGAGCTGCCGCGCCAACTCGCGCCCGAGCAAGATGCGACCGTCGTCGGGGCCCGCCAGCGCGTCGCCGCGGATCGCGACGCTGCCCAGGAACGAGATCGCGCGCTCTTCCGCAGGATCGATGCCGATCAGCGTCACCCCGCGCGTCTCGCGTTCGGAGATCACCACCGCCGGCACGCGCACGCGTTCCGTCCAACCCACGAGTTCGGCGGGCGGCACGTCCGGCGCGAACGCCGGCGGCACGCGAAAGCCGCGCGCGATCGACGGATCGGCGCGATATCCGGGCGCCAGCACTTTCAGATTGCCGGTCAGATTGTCGATCGCGTCGTCCATCATGTCGTATTGATAGCCGCGGATCAGCGCGCTGATCAGCACACAGCCGGCGACCGCGACCATGATCGCGGTGAACAACATCAGATTGCGCCGGCGGTAGCGCCAGAGATTGCGCCAGCCGAGTCGCGACAGCAGCAGTAGCGGCACGACTCAGGCTCCGACCCGCAGCGCGGCGACCGGCGTCAGCGCGCGCACGCGCAATGACGGGATGAGTGCCGCGAGCTGCGTCGCGCACAGCATCAGCAATGGCACGCCGATCAGCGCCGCCGCGTCGATGCGCGGATAGACGCGATCGGGCATGTGATATCGACGCAGCATTTCGCCGGCGACTTCGCCGAGCGGAATGCCGGTGCGGCCGAGCCAACCGATCAGCAATGTCGCGAGCGCGACGCCGAGCCCGGCGCCGAGCAACGCGAGCCACGCCGCTTCGATCTGCAGCATGCCGACGATGCCGCCCCCGCGCATGCCGATCGCGAGCAGCATGCCGAATTCCCGCGTGCGCTCGAACACCGTCATCATGAACGTGTTGAAGACGCTGAACGTCACCAGAAACGCGATCAGCGCGAACATCACGCCGCTCGTCACGCCCTTCAGTTCTACCGTCTGCACCAGTTCCGGCAACAGCTTGCGCCACGACAGTACCGCGAGGTCCGAGGCGATCGGTGCGACGGCGCGTTCGATGCCGGGCACCGCCGCATCGACGTTCATGAAGTCGTCGACGCGCGCAACGATCACGTGCGCGCGGTCGCCGAGGCCGAACGCGTCCTGGAACGTCGCGAGCGGCACGTCGATCAGTGCGCGATCGAGCTCCGCCGTGCCCGTTTCGACGATGCCGGCAACCGTCAACGACAGTGCGGCGACGCCGCCGTCGAGACCGCTGCCGAGCACGACCACTTCGTCGCCGACCTTCGCGCCGAGGTTGCGTGCCATCAGGCTGCCGAGCACCGCGTCGGTCGGTTCGCTCAACCAGCGCCCCTCGACGACCATGTCAGGCAACGACGAGATCGAGCGTTCCGCCGCGGCGTCGATACCGAACACTTCCGCGCCGTAGCTGCGATCGCCCACCGAGACCAACGCGAATGCGATCGCGCGTTGCGCGACGGCGGTCACGTGCGGCGCCGCGGCAACCGCGCGCGCGACCGCGGTCGCGTCGGTCACGGCGTGACGCAGCGACGGCTCGTCGGCATACGCGACGTTCTGCACCTGCACGTGCCCGGTCAGTAGCCGGGTCGCATTGTCGAGCATCGCCGCCATCGTCGAGATCTGCGCCGAACGCGCCGCGAGGATCAGCATCACCGCGAACGCGATGCCGCCGATCGACAACCAGGTGCGCTGGCGGTTACGCCACACGTTGCGCCACGCGATCGAACCGATCAGTCCGATGCCCGTTGCGCGCCGCACGCGCGGCGCCGGCAAAACGGCTGCGTCAGACGGCACGCATCGCCTCCACCGGCCGAATCGACCGGATGCGCAGTGCCGGCAGCAGGCTCGCGAGCGCCGTGCCGACCATCATCAGCGCGACCGGCCGCAACAACACGCCGACGTCGAGCGCCGGATACATCCGGTCGGCCGCATGAAATTGTCGCAGCGCGGCGCCCGCTTCACCGAGCGGAATGCCGACGTGAGCGAGCCACGCGATCAACGGTACGGCGAGCGCGAGCCCGAGCGAGCAGCCGAGCGCCGCGAGGCACAAGCCCTCGATCTGCAGCGTCGCGATCAGCGTGCGCGGGCGCATGCCGAGCGCGAGCAGCGTCCCGAACTCGCGCGTCCGTTCGAAGATCGTCATCACGAACGCGTTGAAGACGCCCATCGTGACGATGACGGCGAGCGTCGCAAACAGGATGTTGCCGAAGATCCGATCGAGCTCGATCGCTTGTTCGAGGCCCGCGACCAGCTGCGGCCACTCGAGCACGACCGCATCGTCGCTGCCGTGATCACGGCGCACGGCAGCGGCGACCGCGCCAGCGGCGGCGGCGCTGCGTGTCTTCACCACGATCGCGTGGGCCGAATCGTCGAGCTCGAACGCGGCGGCGGCCGTTTCGAAGGGCACTTCGACGACGCTACGGTCGATGTCCGGCACGCCCGATGCGAACGTCCCGACCAAGGTCAGCGCGAGCGGCGCGACTCCGCCGGTCGGCGTCGTACCGAGAACCACCAGTTCGTCGCCCACGCGCGCGTCGAGGTTACGCGCGAGCAACTCGCCGGCGAACGCTTCGAGCCCGGACGCGCTCGCCAGATAGCGCCCCTCGGTCACCATGTTGGGCAGCGTCGACACGGCGCGCTCGCCGGCAGGTTCGACGCCGAGCAGTTCCGCACCGACGCTGTGATCGTGCGCCGAGGCGAGCACGAACGCGGAGATGCGCGGCGTCGCGGCGACCACTGCGGGGATACGCCGAATCGCCGCGACGCGCTGCGTCGCCGCGTGCAGCACGTCGCCGATTTTCGGATCGTCGAAGAACCCGCGGTGCTGGACCTGCAGGTGACCCGACAACAAGCCGGTCGCGTTGTCGATCATGATCGCGTAGTTGCCCGACTGCTGCGCCATCGCGAACGACAGCAGCGTCACCGCAAACGCAATCGCCCCGATCGAGAGCACCGTTCGGCGCCGGTTGCGCCACAGATTGCGCCACGCGACCACGCCGATCAGACCGACGTCGGCGGCGCGCGTCGGCCGCGGTGCAGCGAGCGTCGCGATCGCGGTCATTGGCTGCGACCCGTCTGCAACGCGAATACCGTGAACATGCCGTCGTCGATCGGCACGTCGAATTTCGCGGCGTCGTACACGATCTCGGTCCAATGGCCCGGTTCGTCCAGCGGTTGCATCCGCAAGCGCGTACCGAACACGCGCCCGCCGAGCGTCTTGACGTCCGATACGTCGATCCGTTTCACCGGCACGAGCGCCTGATCGAAGAACGTCTCGCTGATCATCACGTAGTCGTCGCGCAGCACGATGCGCTCCTGACCCCACACGACCGGGGCACTCTCGTGCGGCACGGCGTCGACGGTGTAGACGCGGTGGCCGTCGCGCTGTTCGCTGCCGGCGAGCGTCAGGTCGTAGTCGCGCAGCAACTGGTCGGTACGCGACAGGTCGTTGTACGAGAAGTCGGAGCCGGCCCAGCCTTGCGACATCATGCTGAACGGCAGCCGGATCACGCGATTGAGCTTCGGCGTGAAGGTCCACATCTGCTCGCCTTGCTTCAGCGTCGCGTCGCCGGCGTCCTTCGCCGGCGCCGTGAAGCGGATGAGGGCATCCTCGCGGCCGCGGGTCCACGCCACGAGCTTCGACGTGCGCTCCCAGTCCGGGCGGTGGATGACCATCGAGAACTCGGCGTACGACGTCGTGCCGCGCGTGAGATCGATCGCGCCCGCCATGAGGTCGTACGCCGTCGGTGTCGGTGCATCGGCGGCCGTTGCCGGCATCAGCGACGTCGCGGCGATGCCGACGAGCGTCAGCCGCACGAGCCAACGTGCGACCGCCGCCGCCATCGCCCCCGCGCCACCCGAGTCCGTCATCGACATCCGCTCACCCGTATCACGGCCGCGCCCTCGAAGACGTCGAAAGGCATCGACGCCGGTACCGCGAACCGACCGCGTGATCGAACCGGTTTACGGCACCCTTCTCGTCGGATATTTTTATACATTCAAAATTTTGACTGTGTCAAATTATGTCCGACGAACCGATCCGAGCGCGCGAGCGTATCAAGCCGCGCGAGCCCACCGTGCGTCGCGATGACGGCGGCGGCGGGTCCGGTCTGCGGCAAACCGCACCGCGCGCAGCGAAGACGAAGCTGCGCGAACAGAAGAAGCAGCGCGCCCGCTCGGACATCCTGGCGGCCGCCAACACCTTGATCGCCCGCAAGGGCTACGCCGACACGACGATGCGCGAGATCGCCGATGCGGCGAACGTGTCGTACCAGACGCTGTACAACTACTTCCCGAGCAAGGCGCAGATCGTCCGCGCGATGCTGACCGACGTCGCGCAGGTCGACGCCCGCCTGACCAAATTGCTCGGCGGCTCCGCCCCGCTGATCGCGAAGCTGCATGGCATGGTGAAGCACTACTTCGACCTGGTGGCGCATCGAGAACGCGCGTTGTGGCGCGAGATCGTGCTCGAAGTCATCCGCCACGCGCCGGAATATCTCGCACTGCGTGCGCTGAAGATGGACGCGAGCTATCTGGTGCTGCGCGGATTGTTGAACGAAGCACAAGACGCCGGCGAACTCGACCCATACGTCGACACCGATCTGCTCGCGCAGACGCTGCACGCCGTTACCGACTTCACGTTCCTGCGCTTCGTGCTCGAACCGAATCTGTCGAAAGTCGAATTGCTGAAGAACCTGCGCGGACAGATCGAGTTGTTGGTGCAACCGTACTTGCGCACCTGACGCCTCGTCAGTCGGCGGCGGGTTTCACAGCCGCGATCACGCGTAGCCCGGCCGACGACAACTGCAACGCCTCCGCATCGCTCGGGCACGCACCGCGCGCGGCAAGCAACATGGCGATCGCGCGCGCTCGCGCCGCCGCGGGGTCGGCGGTGTCTTCGATCCGGACGCCGTCGCTGTCGACGACGTCGCTGCGTCCGCCGAGCAGCGCCGCCGGATCGTCGAGCGATGCCGCGCCGCGCAGACGCGCTGCGATCGCGTCGCGCAGCGCCGGATCGCGTTCGGCCGCGAGTGTCTGGAGTAGTACGAAGCCGAACGCCTCGACCGCGCCCGCCGTACCCGCCACACCGACCGCCGCTCGCGGTCGAGCGGCCAACGTCCGCGCGGCGTCGAAAAACGCGCTCGCGTCGGACGCATCCGCGCCGTTCGCGATCGCGAGTGAACGCGCCGCGAGGTAGAGACCCGTCTGCGCCGCAGCGACGTCGTCGGGCAACTGCGCAGTCGCCGACCCGCAGGCGCCGGGCGGTGAGCTGCCGTCCGGCGCCGGCTGCAACGGGCCGTCGAACAATGCGAGCGCGCTCGCGACGGCCGCCGCGGGCGGCGGTTCGACGGTGACCACCGTGTTACTGCTATCGGCGCGGCCGCCGCCGTTGACCACCGTCAGCTTGAACGTCAGCCCCGTGTCGCTGGTGACGTTCGGCGCCACGAACGTCGCCTTCGCGCTCGCTGCGTTCATCAGCGTCACCGTCGGCCCGGCCGTCTGCGTCCACGCATACGACTTGATCGACGAACCGCCGCCCGAGCTCGCCGAACCGTCGAGCGTCACGCCGTCGCCGGACGCGACCGTCTGATCGGCGCCGGCGCGCGCGACCGGGTCGAATGCGGTCGCGCAGAACACCGCGTCGCCGAAGCACGCTTGCACCGACGAATCGCCGCCGCAGCCGAATAGAGTCGTCAGCAGCGCGCCGAAAACGGCACTGCGCAGCGCGCTCACGCTTGCGCCCCGACATCGATCGCGCGGCCGATCGGTTCGATGCACCGGTCGCCTTCGTTGCGCGAATTGTTGACGTACGTACTGACCGGCACCAGCGACAGCGCGGTGGCGATGCGCGGCCGCAAGAGGTCGTGCCGTAGCGCCTGCGGGTCTTGCGTGCGATCGAGCCAGCGGTGGCCTTCGTCGCGTGTCACGATCGCCGGTTGCCGGTCGTGGATGAACGCGAGGCGCTCGTGCACGGCCGTCGTCACCACGGCGAAACTCTCGATCGTCTCGGCACCGTTGCGCCAACGGTCCCAGATCCCGGCGAGCAACAGCCCGTCTTCTTCGGCCGGACGGATGTAGAACGGTAACCGGCGGTCGCCGTCCTTTTGCCATTCGTAGTAGCCGGCGACCGGCAACAGGCAGCGCCGCCGCGCGAACGGTTCGGCAAAGGCGCGGCTGGTCTCCAGCGTCTCCGCCTTCGCGTTGAACATGCTGTATTTCGTCGACATTTCCTTCGACCAATACGGTGTCAGCCACCAACGCATCGTCGCCGCCTCGAGCGTGCCGTCCTTGGCGGCGCGAACGACCGGCAGCGGCTCCGTCGGCGCCACGTTGTACCGGTCGTGCTCGGGATACGGCTGGCCGACCATGTCCATGAAGAGGAGCGTCAGCGGCCCCGAACTGACGTTCACGCGACCGCACATCAGCGCTTCGCGATCGAGTCCACCGCTGCGACGTCTTCCGCCGACATGCGCCACGTCGCCGCCGCGACGTTCGCCTCGACTTGTTCGGCCGACGTCGCGCCGGCGATCACGCTCGAAATCACCGGCTTCGCGAGCAGCCAGCCGAACGCGACGTCGATCAGCTTGTGATCGCGCTGCGCCGCGAAGTCGGTGAGCTTCTCGACGATGGTGAAATTGCGTTCGTTCAGCGCGCGTTCGGCGAGCCGACCGACCGTCGCGAGCCGCGTGCCCGGCGGCGGCGCCTCGTTGCGGCGGTACTTCCCCGTCAGCATGCCGCTCGCGAGCGGAAAGAACGGCAGCATGCCGAGACCGAACCGCTCGCACGCGCCGAGCACTTCGGTTTCGACGCCGCGTTCGAGCAGGCTGTAGTGATTCTGAGCAGAAACGAACGGCGTGCGGTGCGCGGCGCGCGCGGTCCAGTCCGCGTCGGCGATCTGCCAGCCCGAGAAATTCGAATTGCCGATGTACCGCACCTTGCCTTGCCGCACGACCGCATCGAGCGCGTCGAGCGTCTCGTCGATCGGCGTGTCGGGGTCCGGCGCGTGCATTTGATAGAGATCGATGTAGTCGGTGCCGAGCCGGCGCAGGCTCGCCTCGACCGCTGCGAGGATGTAGCGACGCGAACCGCCGCGGTCGTGCACCGTCTGACCCATCGGCATCGCGAACTTCGTCGCAATGACGACCTGCGGCCGGCGTTTGCCGAGCGCTTCGCCGAGCAGAACTTCCGATTGTTGATTGCCGTAGACGTCGGCCGTGTCGAACAACGTAACGCCCGCGGCGATCGCAGCATCGACGACCGCCTTCGTCTGCGCGCGGTCGCAGCGCCCGCCGAAGTTGTTGCAGCCGACGCCGACCTCCGACACCTTCAGTCCGGAACGACCCAGTCGCCGATGTTCCATCGCCTTCCCTCGTCTCGCGTCTTGCGTGGATCGGTTAGCGTACTCGCGCCGCGTGTTCGGGACTATCGCGCGAATGCTGCTCGCCCGCATCACGCGTCATCACGCGTCGGCGCGCGCCGCAACCAACGGCGCTGCGTTCGATCGTTCGGGCCGAAATCGGATTGCGCGGGTGGTTTGACCTACGGCTGCAAACGCGCGTGGCGCCACGGCTGCGATTCGCCGTCGCGTTGCCACAGCACGCGGTCGTGCGCGCGGCCGGACGAACCGACCCACAACTCCAGCCGTTCGAGGACCAGCCGATAGCCGCCCCAATGCGCCGGCCGCGGCACCGGCGCGGTGCCGTCGATGCCGCCGAAGCGTTCCGCTTCGGCGTCGATCTGCGCGAGCAACAGCGCGCGCGATTCGATCGGCTGGCTCTGACGACTTCCCCGTGCCGCGATCTGCGACAGCCGCGGCCGCGTATTCCAATACGCGTCGGATTCCGCCTCGCTCGTGTGTTCGACGTGTCCCGCCGCGCACACCTGGCGGCCGAGCGGATCCCAATAGAAGACCGCGCTCGCGCGCGCGTGCGCTGCCAATTGCCGCCCCTTGCCGCTGTCGCGATTGGTGTAGAACACGAACGCGCCGCGATGCGCGTCGACGCCTCGACACAACACCGTCCGCGCGCGCGGCGCGCCGTGTGCGTCGACGGTGCCGACGATCATCGCGTCCGGATTGTTGAGCCCGCTCGCCTGCGCTTCGATCAGCCAGCGCAACAGCACGACGAACGGATCCGCGGGCAACGGATCGGCGAGCGATGCGTCGCGCGGTGCGTCTTCGAACGCGCGGTGGGCGCTGACGTGGCGGCTTTGATCGCTCATCGGACGGCTCTGCATCGAAAGGCCGCGATCATACCGTGGTCTTGAGTTTTGCGGATCGTTACCCGATGCTTCGACCCTCACCGAGGGAAACGACACGATGACGTCAATCAACGATTTCCGTGCGCAAACGCGCGAGTGGCTCGCGCAAAACTGCCCGCCGGGCGCACGCGGTCCCGGTCAGATTCCGACCGGCAGCACGAAGATCAAGATCGAAGATCCGGACGTGCGGGTATGGCTCGAGCGCATGGCGGAACGCGGTTGGACCGCACCAATGTGGCCGAAGCAATACGGCGGCGGCGGACTGACCAAAGAAGAATACGTCGTGTTGATCGAGGAAATGCGCCGCATCGACGCGCGCTCGCCGTTGATGGGCATGGGCACGTCGATGATCGGGCCGACGTTGCTCGAACTGGGCACGGAAGAACAGAAGCGCCGGCACATTCCGCCGATCGTGCGCGGCGAAGTCGGCTGGTGTCAGGGCTACAGCGAGCCGAGCGCGGGCTCGGACCTCGCGAGCTTGCGCACGCGCGCCGAAGACCGCGGCGATCACTTCGTCATCAACGGTCAGAAGATCTGGACGTCCGGCGCGCAATACGCGGATTGGATGTTCGCGCTCGTTCGCACGAACCCCGACGTGCCGAAGCACGAAGGGATCAGCTTCGTGCTGTTGACGATGCACCAACCCGGCGTGACGGTGAAACCGATCCGCCTCATCAGCGGCACGTCGCCGTTCTGCGAAACGTTCTTCGACAACGCGATCGCGCGCAAGGAAGACCTCGTTGGCGAACTGAACAAAGGTTGGACCGTCGGTAAACGTCTGTTGCAACACGAACGTTCCGGCATGTCGCAGTTGGTCGGCGGCGGCCGGGTCGAAGGCGGTCCGAACGTCGGCGACGTCGCCAAGGAATATGTCGGCACCGTCGACGGCAAACTCGCCGACCCCGGCCTGCGCAACGAAGTCATCCGCCATCAGATGAACTCGCGCGTGTTCCGGCTGACCCAACGGCGCACCGTCGAGGAGTCGAGCGACGGTAGAACGCCGGGACCGGCGACGTCGATCTTCAAGATGTACGGCACGGAGTTGCAGCAAGAACGCTCGGCGCTGCTGGTGAAGCTGCGCGGTTTCCGCGGCATCGGCTGGAGCGGGGAGGCGTTCGACAGCGACGAGGTCGAAGGCATGCGCACGTTCCTCGGCGAACGCGCGGCGTCGATCTATTCGGGCTCGAACGAAATCCAGCGCAACATCATCGCGAAGCGGGTGCTCGGGCTGCCGGATTGAGCGGTCGGCGCCGCGTCGTCACGTGACCGATCGACCGGTACCGCCGACCGCGGCGCGCAAGCCGTATCGCTACACGCGACACGGCGTCGCGATCGACGACCCGTACCACTGGCTGCGCGACCCGCACTACCCGACCGTCGACGATCCCGAGATCCTCGCGTACCTCGAAGCGGAGAATCGTTACTTCGACGCCGTGATGGCGCCGCAGCAACGCGTCGTCGACGAGTTGTTCGAGGAATTGAAGGCGCGCCAACAGCCGGACGAAGCCGCGGTGCCGTGGAAGGACGGCGCCTACGAATACCAGTGGCGCTATGCGGCGGACGCGCAATATCGCGTCTGGACGCGTTGGCCGGTCGGTGAACCGGACCAGAGCGAGACGTTCCTCGACGAGCCCGCGCTCGCCGCCGATCACGACTACTTCAATCTGGGCGGTTTCGACGTCAGCCCCGACGGCCGCTGGCTCGCGTACGCGGTCGACACCGACGGCTCCGAACGCTACACGCTGCGCATCAAAGATCTGACGACCGGCGCGCTGCGCGACGAGGCGATCGCCGGCGTCGGCGGCGGCGCGGTATGGGCGAACGACAACGCGACGCTGTTCTACGTCGTGCTGACCGAGAACTGGCAACCGTACTTGGTGCGTTCGCATCGCGTCGGCACCGCGGTGGCCGCGGACCGCGACGTCTACGAAGAGAAGAGCGGTACGTTCTTCGTCAGCGTGGGTGCGACGCAGTCGCACGCGTATCTCGTGATCGGTGCCGGCGATCACGTGACGAACGAAGTGCGCGTCCTACCAGCCGACGATCCCGCCGCCGAACCGCGGTTGATCGCACACCGCCGCACGAACCACGAATACGACGTCGAGCATCACGGCGCTCACTTCTACATCCGCACCAACGACACGCACAAGAATTTCCGCTTGGTGCGCACGCCGGTCGACGACCCGCGCGAATCCAACTGGCAAACGGTGATCGACGGCGACGATCGTCACTACTTGACCGGCCACGACTGCTTCGCGGATTTCATCGTACTCGAGGAGCGCATCGACGGGCTCGATCAGGTCCGCATTCGCGACTACGACGGCGGCGAACATTACGTCGCGTTCCCGGAAGCGTCGTACGACGCCGGGCTCGGCACGAACGCCGAATACGACACGCGCGTGCTGCGTATCGGCTATGACTCGATGGTGACGCCGCAGACGGTGTACGACTACGACGTCGCGACGCGAACGCTGATCACACGCAAGGTGCGCGAAGTCCCGTCCGGCTACGACGCGTCCCGATACACCACGGAACGGCTGCTCGCGCCGGCCCGCGACGGCGTGCAAGTGCCGATCTCGATCGTCTATCGCAAGGACTTCCGTCGCGACGGGACCCAGCCGTTGTACTTGTACGCGTACGGCGCGTACGGCGTCGCGATGACCCCGAGTTTCTCGACATCGCGGTTGTCGTTGCTCGACCGCGGCTTCGCGTACGCGATCGCGCACGTCCGCGGCGGCGACGAACTCGGCTACGCGTGGTACGAAGCCGGCAAGCTCGACCGCCGCACGAACACGTTCAACGACTTCGTCGACATCGCCCGCCATTTGATCCAACAACGCTACACGGGTGCCGGGAAGATCGTCGCGGCCGGCGGCAGCGCCGGCGGGACGTTGACCGGCGCCGTCGCGAATGCCGCGCCCGAGCTCTGGGGCGCGGTGATGTCGCACGTGCCGTTCGTCGACGTGCTGAACACGATCCTCGACGAGACGCTGCCGCTGACGAAGCTCGAGTGGCCCGAGTGGGGCAACCCGATCGACGACAAGGCGGCGTTCGACTGTATCCGTTCGTACGCGCCGTACGAGCAGGTGCGGGCGCAGCGCTATCCGCCGATGTTGGTGACGGCCGGCCTCAACGACCCGCGCGTGACGTACTGGGAAGCAGCGAAGTACGTGGCAAAACTGCGGTATCTCAAGACGGACACGAACTTGCTGTTGCTGAAAACGAACATGGGCGCGGGCCACCAAGGGAAGTCGGGACGCTACGACTCGCTCTACGAGGTCGCGGAGGAATACGCGTTTGCGTTGCTGG
This sequence comes from Pseudomonadales bacterium, assembly GCA_035686405.1. Lineage (GTDB taxonomy): Bacteria > Pseudomonadota > Gammaproteobacteria > Pseudomonadales > Azotimanducaceae > DATJGR01. The sequence goes on from DASRZO010000073.1 coordinate 24,012, forward strand.
CGCTCGGATTGATTTGAAGGGACGGAGCGTTGTCGCCAGGGCGGTCGCGGAGCGGCGATCGGTTCGCGGAACACGCGGCA
>DASRZO010000074.1:0-4000 GCA_035686405.1 Pseudomonadales bacterium
TGCTGATGTTCGTCGTCGATCCTGCCGCGTTCGGTAATCGCGCGGGATTCCAGGACGAAGTGCTCGCGATGGTCGACTACATTCACTCGACGACGCCGGCGCGCGGCTTCGACAAAGTGCGCGTGCCGGGCGAACCCGAACGCGAACATCTCGCGGCACGCGCGCGCGACGGCATCGACATCGATGCGAACTCGTGGTCCGGCATCGTCGACGCCGCGCGCCACGCCGGGCTCAGCGATGCGGAGATCGCGGCGCTGACCAACTGACGGCATCGACGGTGCCGAAGATCGTGCGAGGACACCCGAGTCGTACGCGTACTCGCTCGGGCGAAGTCGACGCGACCCGTTACGAGCGCGATGCCGGCGGGACGGCAGCGCCGCGCGTCAGTGCGCGTGCTTCAAATTGCGCTCGAACAGCGCGTGGATGCGTTCCCAATGCCGCTCCGCCGCGCGCATGTCGTATGCGGCCGGCCGCAATGGAAACGCGAAGCCGTGGTGCGTGCCCGGATACCACTCGATGCGGTAGTTGATCTTCGTCGTCTTCAAATGCGCATCGAGCGCATCGATCATCTCCTTCGGCGCCCACACGTCGGTCTCGGCGCACGCGACGTACAGCTCGCCGGTGATCTTGTGCGCCGTGCGGTGCGGCGAATCCGGCGCATCGGTACATAGCCGCACGCCGTAGAACGACGCGGCGGCTCGCATCCGCGGCGCGAACTCCGCCGCCGCCGACAACACGAACGGTCCGCTCATGCAGTAGCCGACGCAGCCGATCGGCCCGGGGCTCGCCTGTTCTTCCCCAACGACGAAGTCGAGGATCGCTTGCGTGTCTTCGTTGACGAGCTTCGTGTTCAACGAATTCATGAGATCGAACATGCGCTTGCGCGCAGGATCGGCCGGATCGACGACGAAGTTGCGCTCGCTGCGGTAATACAGGTTCGGCAACACGACGTAATAGCCGACGGCACCGATGCGCCGCGCCATCGCATGCAACTCCTCGCGCTTGCCCGGCGCATCCATGTAGAAGAGCACCACCGGAAACGGTCCACCCTCCTCCGGATACGTGATGAACGTGTTCATCAAACCGTCGCGGGTTTGAATGTCGAGCTCGCGATCGATCATGGCGCGCGTGTCCTCCTGCAGACCGGCGTGCAGGGATACCGCGTTCGTCACGGCCACGCAAGGCAACACGTACTTCCGCGGCTAGGCAGCATCGGCGGCGGCTGTTAAGGTGCGCTTCCGTTTGCCAGCGCGAACTTGCCGGTGGCCCGTTCCGAACTCACGAAGGCCGGTCTCAAAGTCACGACGCCGCGACTGCGCGTCCTCGAGATCCTCGAACAAGCCGAGCCGCATCACTTGTCGGCCGAAGACGTCTACAAGACCTTGATCGGCGCCGACGAATCGATCGGTCTCGCCACCGTCTATCGCGTACTCACGCAATTCGTCGATGCCGGCATCGTCGAGCGTCACAACTTCGACGATGGTCGCGCCGTCTACGAAATCTCGAAGCACGATCACCACGACCACATGGTCGACATCGACACCGGTCGGGTCACCGAGTTCGTCAACGATCGCATCGAGAGCCTGCAGCGCGAGATCGCCGCCGAGCACGGTTATGAACTCGTCGACCACGAGCTCGTCCTCTACGTCCGCAAGCGCAAGACGTAACGCCCCTACCGCGATCCGTATTTCCGCGGATTGCAAATGAGAACCATTTCTATTTAAATCGGCATCCGGTCCGGCGAAGATGTGCCGATGTCGCGGCTGGCAGAACTCAAGAAAGGTGATCGCGCGCGTGTGGTCGGGTTCGACGACGCGACGGCCCCGTATGCGCGCCATTTATTGAGCCTCGGGCTCATTCCCGGCACCCGCATCACCGTCGCGCGTTTCGCCCCGCTCGGCGATCCGATCGAGATCCAATTCCGCGGCGCGTGCCTCGTACTACGGCCGAGCGAAGCGCACGGCCTGCGCCTCGAAAAGCTATGACGACGATCGCGCTGATCGGCAACCCGAACGCCGGTAAGACGACGGTGTTCAACGCGCTGACGGGCTCGCACCAGCGCGTCGGCAATTGGCCCGGCGTCACCGTCGAGCGCAAGTCCGGCTACTTCAAGCACGGCGATGCGCGGCTGGAGGTGATCGACCTGCCCGGCATCTACAGCCTGCTCGCGGTGAACGCCACCGACGCGCAAGACGCGCGCATCGCGCGCGACTTCCTGCTCGACGCCGACATCGATCTGATCGTCAACGTCGTCGACGCCGCGAGTCTCGCACGCGGCCTCTATCTGACCGGCGAACTGCTCGATCTCGACATTCCGGTCGTCGTGGCGCTCAACATGATGGACGTCGCCGATCGTCACGGCATGCACATCGATCCGTACAAGCTCGGCGAGGAAGTCGGCGCACCGGTCGTGCCGCTGATCGCGAGTCGGCGCGAAGGCATCGGCACGCTGAAAGACGTCATCGAGAGCACCGTCGGCTCGACGCCGAAACTCGACGGACCGCGCGGCATCAAACTCACGCACGTCCTCGAGACCACGCTCGCGACGATGACGCGCGAACTGGCGGAGCGCGGCGTGCAGCGCCATCGGCGTTTCGTCGCTGCGGCGTTGCTCGAAGGCGACGCAACCGTCGCCGAACGCGTCGGCCGCGTCGACGGATTGGCGCCGCAGAACGCATCCGGCGAAGCGTTGAGCGTCGCGCGCTATCACGCCATCGATACGCTGCTGCAGCGCGTGCTGCGCACGACGCCGGTGCGGCGCACCGTCACCGACATGCTCGACGCCGTGTTCCTGAATCGCGTGCTCGCGTTCCCGCTGTTCTTCGGCGTGATGTATCTGATGTTCATGTTCACCATCAACATCGGCAGCGCATTCATCGACTTCTTCGATCTCTCCGGCACCGCGCTCTTCGTCGAAGGTCCGCGACAGGTGTACAACGCGATCGGCTTGCCGGTTTGGCTGACCGCATTTCTCGCCGACGGCGTCGGCGGCGGCATCCGGCTCGTGTCGACGTTCATTCCGGTGATCGCGTGCTTGTTCCTGTTCCTGTCGTTTCTCGAAGACTCGGGTTACATGGGGCGCGCCGCGTTCATCGTCGACCGCTTGATGCGGCGTTTGGGGCTGCCCGGCAAATCGTTCGTGCCGCTGATCGTTGGCTTCGGCTGCAACGTGCCCGCAGTGATGGCGACGCGCACGCTCGACAGCGAACACGACCGCGTGCTGACGACGTTGATGGCGCCGTACATGTCCTGCGGCGCGCGGCTCACCGTGTATGCGCTCTTCGCGGTCGCGTTCTTTCCGACGAACGGCGAGAACCTCGTGTTCGCGCTCTACTTGCTCGGCATCGCCGTCGCGGTCGGATCGGCGTTGATCGTGCGCCGCTTCCTGTTGCCGCGCGCCGCGTCGACGTTCGTCATGGAGTTACCGGCCTATCACATGCCGACGCTGCGCGGCCTCTTCATCCACACGTGGCAGCGTTTGAAGGGTTTCGTGCTGCGCGCCGGCAAAGCGATCGTCACCGTCGTGATCGTATTGAACCTCGTCAGCACGATCGGCACCGACGGCAGCGTCGGCAATCAGAACACCGGCAAATCGGTGCTGTCGGCGATCGGCCGCACGCTGACGCCCGCGTTCGCGCCGATGGGCATCGCGAACGACAACTGGCCGGCGACGGTCGGGATCTTCACCGGCGTGTTCGCGAAAGAAGTCGTCGTCGGCACGTTGAACGCGCTGTACGAGAATCTCGACGGTATCGCGGCCGAGAAACCCGCCTTCAGCTTTGCCGGAACGATGGACGCGGCACTCGGCAGCGTTTCGACGAATCTCGGCAAGCTCGTCGATCGCATCGCCGATCCGCTCGGCCTCGACCTCGGCGATCTCGGCGACACCGCCGCGCAAGCGCAACAACAGAACGTCGCGATGACGACGATCGAGCAGATGCAGCGGCTGTTCGCGACGAGCCTCGCGGCGTTCGCCTACCTCGTGTTCGTGCTCTTGTAC
>DASRZO010000075.1:0-6706 GCA_035686405.1 Pseudomonadales bacterium
GAAATGCGCGACAGCGGCGTCGAACAAGCGTTCCAGCCGACGATCTGGCCGACGATGGTCGAAATGGGCTGGACCGGCATTCTGGTGCCGGAACAATACGGCGGCTCGGACCTCGGGTATCTGACGTTCGGCGTCGTGCTCGAAGAGATGGGCAAGCAACTCGTCGCCTCGCCGCTCTTCGCGTCCGCGCTCGTCGGCGCATCCGCGCTGTTGCTCGGCGGCAACGACGCGCAGAAGAAGAAATATCTGCCGGCGATCGTCGACGGCTCCGAGATTCTGACGCTCGCGGTCGACGAAGGTCCGCGCCACGCCCCGGCGCGCACGGCGCTTGCGGCGAAGAAGACCGCGAACGGTTACAGCTTGAGCGGGCCGAAGACGTTCGTGCTCGAAGGCATGGCGGCAACGACGTTCGTCGTCGCGGCGCGCACGGGCGGTGCGGCCGGCGAGACCGCCGGCATCACGCTGTTCCTCGTGCCGGCGAAGGCGCGCGGCCTATCGCGGCGGCGGCTCCACACGTTCGACAGCCGCGGCTACGCGAACCTCGAATTCGCGAACGTCGAAGTCGGTGCAGACGCGGTTCTCGGCACCGTCGACGCCGGTTTCGCGCTGCTCGACGGCGTCCTCGATCGCGCGCGTGCGGGTCTGGGCGCCGAGATGATCGGCACCGCGGCGCAAGCGTTCGACATGACGCTGTCGTATCTGAAGACGCGCGTGCAGTTCGGTAAGGTCATCGGTTCGTTCCAAGCGCTCGGCCATCGCGCCGCGATGCTGTTCACCAGCATGGAGCTCGCACGTTCGTGCGCCGAGGGCGCGCTGCAGGCGATCGACGCGAAAGCGGACAACGCCGCGGAACTGTGCTCGCTGTCGAAGAGCAAGGTCGGGGATTTCCTGCACGAGATGTCGAATCAGCTCATTCAGATCCACGGCGGTATCGGCATGACCGACGAATTCGACGCCGGCCTGTATCTGAAGCGCGCGCGCGCGCTCGAAGCGCTGTACGGCAACGCGGCGTTCCACCGCGACCGGTACGCGCGCCTGTTGGGGTTCTGAGCCAACGGCGCGTATGGGGGGCGCCCGTTCGACTCGACCGGGCGCTCCGTCAGCCAGCCGTGACGTAGCCTCCGCCGGACCAGTGCGCGTTCGGCCGCGCCGTGTTCGAACTCGACTCGGCGCGATGCCGCGACGGTCTACGCGACTTCGATGTTCACCGTCTTCTTCGATCCCGCGCGGCGTCTGCCGTCGTAGACGAACTCCGCGCCGTCGAGATCGGTCGTCGGAATTTCGACCCGTTCGGCCCAGTAGTCCTGGTTGTGTCGCCACTCCGGCTTGTCCCCTCGACGCGGTAGTTGGTCGAGGCCGCGCATCAAATAGCCCGGATTGAAATTGTCGGATTCGATCCACGGCAGGATTTGCATGCCCGCGTCTTCGTCGCGCAGCGCCACCTCGACGCGTTTCGCGCCGATCGCATTCATGTGGTTCAACAGCCGACACACGAAATCGCCGAGCATGTCGACGCGTAGCGTCCAACTCGCACGGAAGTACCCGAACACCCACACGAGGTTCGGCACGCCGGTGAACATCATGCCGCGATAGTTCACCGTGTCGTGCCAGTCGACTGCCTTGCCGTCGACAGAAAACGGAATGTCGCCCATGACGGAGAGGCGGAATCCCGTTGCCGCGACGATGATGTCGGCTTCGATCTCTTCGCCCGACGCCGTGCGTACGCCTTTTTCGGTGAACGTCTGCAGCGTATCGGTGACGACGCTGAGCTTGCCGGCGGCCGCCGCCTTGAACACGTCGCCTTCGGGACAAAACGCGAGGCGCTGCTGCCAGACGCGATATTTCGGCACGAAGTGCGGTTCGAATTGGAAGTTCTCGCCGGCGTAGTGGCGGATCAACGCTTTCAATTCTTCGAACACCGCGTCCGGTTCGGTCATGCAGCGCCGGGTCATCGCGTCTTGGTCGTACATGATCTGCGCGCGCACGACGCGGTGAATCGTCGGTTCGTCGATGCCGATCTGACGCAGCCGGTCCGCGAGTTCGTTGCGGTTTTCACTGCAGAAGAAATAGGTCGGCGAGCGTTGCAGCATCGTCACGTGCGCGGCTTTCTCGGCAAAGGCCGGGATTACGGTGGCAGCGGTCGCGCCGGAACCGATCACGAGCACGCGCTTGCCGGCGTAGTCGGTCTTCGGATCCCACAACTGCGCGTGCACGAACTTGCCTTTGTAGCGGTTCATGCCGGGCCAGTCGGGGACGTACGGCTTTTCGTGATCGTAGTAGCCCTGACACATCCACAAGAAACTGCACGTGAACATCACCGTCGCGCCGTCGGATTTGCGCGTCGCTTCGACGGTCCACAGATTGTTCTTGCTCGACCAACTGCAGCCCGTGATGCGGTGACCGTAGCGGATGTTGCGGCCGATGCCGTTCTCGTCGATCACCTCGCCCATGTACTTGAGAATTTCCTCGGCGCTGGCCACCGGCGCGCCGACCCACGGCTTGAAGCGATAGCCGAAGGTGTACAGGTCGGAGTCGGAGCGCACGCCGGGATACTTGTGCGTCTCCCACGTACCGCCGAACGTGTCCTTCATCTCGAGGATCACGTAACTCTTCTGCGGACACTGTTGCTGCAGGTGATACGCCGAGCCGATGCCGGAAATCCCGGCGCCGACGATGACGACGTCGACGTGCGTCGTGCTCCCTGCTTTCGGTTGGATTCTCGCCGTTGCCACGTTGCCTCTCCTGATCGACGGCCAATGTCGCTCGAACTGTCGCGATCCGAGGTCGTGGCGGCAATCAGGGATTTCCGAATCGGCCATCGGATCAGCCGCGGGCCGGCGCCGATCCAGCCGCCGCTGCATCCACCCGATGCGGCGGCCGGTGGCTACCGTGTCGTTGCGCGAATCCGGTTGCCGAATCGCGTTGCGCGGTCGCGCTGCCAGACCGCGTTACCCGGTCGCCTGACTCGATCGCCTTATCCGATGCCTTATCCGATGCCTTGTCCGATGAAGTCCAACAAGATCCGAAAGGCGCGCGTCGGATCGTCGCGAAACACGCCGTGGCCGCAGTGCTCGAACAGTTCGAGCCGCACGAAGGCCGGGTCGATCGCCGCCGCGATCTCGCGCGCGCAGGTCGGCGGGCAGACCGGGTCGAACCCGCCGGCGAGCACGAGGGTCGGGCAGACGATGTTCGCAAGGCCGCGGCGCAGGTCCATCGTTTGCTGCTCGCCCCGAATGAAGTGCGTCGTGACGTCGTTGTTGCGGATCGCGCGCTTGCTGTCGAACAGGTTGCCCGGCGATTGCGTGTACAGCGGCCCGCACTTCGACAGATAGGCGTCGCGGTTCGTGTCGGTCGGGTCGGACCAAAATGCGCGCGCCGTTGCGGCCGCGTCGGGGCCGCCGAGGTGCTCGAACATGTCGACAACGGCCGGCAGATTGATACGCGCGGCGGTCGACGACAGCACGAGTTTCGACGGATGCCGCGGATGGCGCGCCGCATAGTGCATCGCGACCATGCCGCCGAACGAATTGCCGAGCACGATCGGCTGCTCGATGCCGAGCGCTTCGCACAGGCGTACGACGTCGTCGGCCCAGACGTCGAACGTCCATTCGTCCGGCGTGCGGCGGTCGCTGCGACCTTGGCCACGGTGATCGTAGTAGACGACCTGCGCGACGTCGGTCAGCGCCGCGAAGTCCGGCTTGAATCCGCTGTGGTCCATGCCGGGTCCGCCGTGCAACAACAGCACGGTCGGGCGTTGCCGCATCGTGTCGCCGTCCGGCACGAGTCCGGCGCCGTCGACGTCGAACCACAGATGCACGCCGGGCTCGATCTCGACCTTCATTGCGTGCCGCTCCAAGAGGTATGCGATCGCGGCAGCGTACCTGACACCGGTTGCGGAGATCGCCATTGAGCCGAACGTCTTCGCAGTTCAGAGTGAGCGACTCCGACCGCGGGACGCCCATGACCGACGCAATGCAGCGGCCGCTCGTCATCGAGACGGCGAATCCGTCGAACTATTACGAGGTGATCAGCGCGCCGGGATCTCTGCGCCGCACGCAGATCGAAGCGACGCTGTACCTGCCGCAGCACGCGCGCGAACCATGGCCGGCGATCATCGTCGTGCCCGGCAGCCTCGGCATCGCGCCGTCGCACGTGCGCCATGCGCTGACGTTCGTCGAGTTCGGCATCGCCGCGTGCGTGATCGATCCGTTCGGGCGGCGCGGCGTGACGTCGACGGTCGCGAACCAGGCGCAGTACTCGTTCGCGGCGAGCGCGTACGACGTGCTCGCCGCGGTGCGGACGCTCGCGGCGTTGCCGGAAGTCGACGCCGCGCGGATCGGCGCGCAAGGTCACAGTCGTGGGGGTTCGGCGGTACTGACGGCTGCGATGAGGCGCTTCGCGATGCCGGTGCTCGGCGACACGTTGCGCCTGAATGCGGTGTATGCGGCATATCCGTGGTGCGGGCACCAGTTCGTCGATCCGGACCTCGGCGGCACGATCGTGCGATCGGTGATCGGCGACCGCGACGATTGGTGTCTGCCGCAGGCGGTGCAAGGTCACACGCAGGCGATGCGGCTGCGCGGCGGCGACGCGACCATTCGCATCTTCGCCGGCGCGGGCCACAGCTTCGACCGCGGCACCGCGATCGAGACGATCGCCGACGCCGCGGTGTCGCCCGATGCGCCGATCACGTACATCGCCAACGACGGCGCGATGGTGCACCCGGTGACCGGCGTCGCCGATCCGCAGACGGTCGACTACGACACGTTCGTCTGGGCGTTGAAGGCGGGCTACGGCCGGCGCGGCGCGAAGATCGGCAGCCAAGGCGACGACGCGGCGCGCTTTCGCGCCGACATGATCGATTTCTGGGCAGCCCGGATGGAAACCCTTCGATAGCGGAGACAGCATGACCGATCTCGCGATTCGCAACGTGCAGGTGCTCGACGGCAGCGGCGGTGCCGCATTCGCCGCCGACGTCGAAATCGACCGCGGCCGCATCACGTCGGTCGGCAAAGCCCGCGCGGCGACACGCGAAGTCGACGGCAAAGGCTTGTATCTCGCGCCCGGATTCATCGACACGCACTCGCACGACGACGGCGCGTTCTTCCGTTACCCCGGCATGGAATTCAAGCTCGCGCAGGGCGTCACGACGGTCGTCGCCGGCAACTGCGGCTTCAGCGCGATTCCGGCCGACCCGAGTGCGGATGCAGTTGCCGCGAGCGGCGGCATTCTCGCCGGCGTGCCGGCCGAGTTCACCGATCTATCCGGTTACTTCGAAGCGGCGCTCGCGCGGAAACCGGCGATCAACAACATGATGCTCGTCGGCCACAACACCGTGCGCACGATGGCGATGGGCATGGCGCAGCGCGCGCCGACTCAGGCGGAACTCGCGGCGATGCGCTCGCACGTCGAGCGCGCGATGGAGCAAGGCGCCTGCGGCTTCTCGACGGGCCTCATCTATCGGCCGGGCCGCTGGAGCCGCACCGAAGAAGTGATCGAGCTCGCGAAGGTCGCGCAACCGTACGGCGCGCTGTACACGACGCACATGCGCAACGAAGGCGATCGTCTGCTCGAAGCGGTCGAAGAGACGCTGCGCATCGGGGCGGAGAGCGGGGTGCACGTGCACATCTCGCATCACAAGAGCGCCGGTAAGCCGAACTGGGGCAAGGTGAAGGACTCGCTCGCGCGCGTCGATCGCGCGATCGCGAGCGGGCAGCGGGTGACGCTCGACGTGTATCCGTACACGGCCGGGTCCGGCCGCATGATCGAGTACTTCAATCTCGACAAGATCGATCGTGCGCTGGCCGACGTGATCCGCATCGCGAGCTGCCCCCCGTTTCGCGAACTCGAAGGCCGCATGCTCGCGGACGTCGCGGCCGAGCGCCGGATGGACGTCATCGATCTCGTCAGGGACGTGCTGACCGCGCCGCTCGGCGATCGCACGATCTGCATTCAATTCATCATCGACGAAGCGGACGTCGAGACGAACCTGCAACACGCCGACATGATGGTCGGTTCCGACGGCATTCCGGATCTGCGCGGCCGCCCGCATCCGCGTTTGTTCGGCACCTTTCCGCGCGTGTTGGGGCGCTACGTGCGCGAACGCGGGATCCTCGGGCTCGAAGAAGCGGTGCGGCGGATGACGTCGCTGTCAGCCGACACGTTCGGTCTCGTCGAACGCGGCCGCGTGCAGGAAGGCTGGTGGGCGGATCTGGTGCTATTCGATCCGGCGACCATCGTCGACACCGCGACGTACGACGATCCGCAGCGCGAACCGACCGGCATCTCGATGGTCGTCGTCAACGGCGAAATCGCATTCGAGCGCGGCGCGCACACCGGCGTCGGCGCGGGCAAGATGTTGCGCTACCGGCAAGCAGCGTTCGAATGACGGCCGCGCGGCGCGTCGGTGCGAACGGGTATCGATCAACGCGACGGACGTTCGAATGACGACGCCTATCGATTCGCGCTCGGTCGATTCGTTGCCGGTTCGCCCGCTGCCGGACGAGTTGCTCCGGTTCGCGCGCGATGAATGTGCACGTTTGCAGGTCCCCGGTACGGCGATCGGCGTATTGCACGACGGTGCGATCTACGCGGGCGGCGTCGGCGTCACCAGCGTCGACAATCCGCTGCCGGTCACGGCGCGCACCTTGTTCCAGACCGGTTCCACGTCGAAGACCGTCACCGCCACGGCGCTGATGCAATTGGT
>DASRZO010000076.1:0-2115 GCA_035686405.1 Pseudomonadales bacterium
AGATCGACGTGTTCGGTTCGCGTTCGAGTAGGAATTGGAACGCTTGGATCAGCACCCACTCGTGGGTGAATTGCGCGCCGCTGAGTTTTCTGTAGTAGTCGGGCGACATGCGCACGCGGTGCGTGGTCTCGGTGTTGCCGGAGACCACGACTTCGTAGGTGTTCGCATCGACGAGCGACGCGCTGATCATCTCACCACGTGTTCCAGTGCGTGATGCCAGAGACCGGCGGCCGTTCGGCGCGTTTGAAATCGGTGCCTTTCGTGTATGCGACCGGCAACAGCGCGACTTGCACCACGTTGTCGGGGATGCCGAGCACCTGCGCCGCTTCCTTTTCGTGGATCAAGTGCAGCGTCGTCAGTACGGAACCGAGTCCGCGCGAGCGCAGCGCCAGTTGGAAACTCCAGACCGCCGGAAAGATCGAACCAAAGTAGCCGGCCAACATCGCGGGCGGCGTGCCGGCCGGCGGCCGGCCTTCGAGACAGGGGATCACGTGCAGCGGCACCTTATCGAGAATGTCGATCAAGTACATCGCGGAGTCGTACACGCGCTGGGTCTGCTCGTTGCCGGCTTCGGCCGCCTGCGCGCCCGCGGTTTTCAGATACGCCTCGCCGCCCTTGCGATAGAGATCGGCGAGCGCTTTTTTCTTCTTCGCATCGTCGACGACGACCCAACGCCAGCCTTGCGAGTTGGAACCGGTCGGGGCTTGCACGGCCAGTTGCAGGCACTCCATGATCACTTCGCGCGGCACCTTACGATCGAGATCCAACCGCTTGCGCACGGCGCGCGTCGTGGCGAGCAATTCGTCGGTCATCGCAAGATCGAATTTCATCGTGTCACCCCGTCTTGGTCTTGAAGGAAAGAGACGCAGTGTATCCGACTCGTCCCGGACGGCTCTACCCGATGCTCGCGGTGGTCGCACTGCTGCTCCTGCTATTCGCGCAGCAGCAGCAAATCGTGGGAATTCCTTGGTCGGGACGCGTTGCGGCCGCGGCGCCGGACGCGATTCACGGATCGTGGTTCGCGTGCGTCACCACGATCGTTCTCTACTTCGTCGAACGCGTGCGGCGCGGTCGCGCGGCGTTCGTCGCGACGGCGGCGATCGGCTTTTCCGTCGCGGTCGGTACGGAGGTCGTGCAGGGTTTTACGGGCGGCGACGCGGAGGTGGGTGACGTGTTCTTCGACATGGTCGGCATGAGTGCGGCGTTGTGTTTCTGGGGCGTACGACGGCGCATGTTGCAGCCGCGCGTCGGCTATAGCGCCACAGCATTGTTGTTGGTGGCGTCGCTGTGGCCGGTCGTGCCGGCGATCGCGGTGGAGCGTTGCCGCGATTCGATCGCGCCGGATCTGATCCGCTTCGACTCGCCGTGCGTGCACGAGCTGTATTCGGTCAACTCGCCGTCGGAGATCGTGCCGGCGCCGCAGCCGTGGTTGGTCAAAGGCAAGGTGCTCAAGGTGACGCTCGCGGGCGATACCGCGATCCACTTCGACGATCCGATCGCCGATTGGCGCGAGTACGCCGAACTCGACATCGATGTATTCGTCGCCGGCGATTCGTTGTTGCCGGTGTCGGTCTCCGTGCGAATCGACAACGCACCGGTCGACCACGTGTATCGCAACTTCGACTGCGCGCCGGGCCAATGCAAGATCGAGCTGCCGCTCAGAGGGTTCTTCGATCGCGATGTCGCGCGCGTCAATGCGGTGGTGATCTATTCGAGCCGCGCAGCCGCAGGTCGCGTGTTGTACATTGGGCGAGTCGCGCTGCGGCACTGATCGGACGAACGGGGAGGGGACGCGAGACTGATGGCAGTCGTTGGGGAGATGAGCGTGAGCGGGGCGGCGATTGCACCGAACGCAAAGGGGACAAGATGAACGCACTGCGAATTGCAGCGCTCGTGTTGATCGTCGCGGGAATACTCGCGCTCGTGTATCGCGGGTTCGACTACACGAAAGAAAAACACGAGACGAAGCTCGGCCCGATGGAATTCACGGTGAAGGACCAAGAGCACGTCGAGGTGCCGACGTGGCTCGGCGTCGGCGCGATCGGCGTCGGCGTGGTGCTGCTGCTCGTGCCGTCGCGCAAACGCTGACCGGCACCGCGACGACCAAGCGGCGGA
>DASRZO010000077.1:0-2396 GCA_035686405.1 Pseudomonadales bacterium
TTCGACTCCGCCGCACCCGCGCCCATCGATGCAAACGGTCCGAATCGCGCTGCCTCGCGCGACGCCGTTCGAACCTTTTCCTTGCGCCGGGCCACTCATCTGTCGGACATTCGAACAGATCGAGGAGCCCGCCATGAAAAAGCCGAACGCCTTGACTGCCGTCGCAATTGCGTTGAGCGCGAGCGCGCTCGGACCGACCCACGCCGACGCAGCGTGGTCCGGCTGGGCGCGCTGCGAGATCGACGTTCGAGGACCGGGGTACGCGGACAACGAAACGCATACGTGGTTCGTCAGCAACGCGTCAGCCGCGACGCCCGGCAGCGGCAGCTGGAGCGCCGCCGGCGACGGCTCGTTGGACCAGGGCAATCCGGCGCAGACCTCGCAACACGGCGCATGGAGCATCGGCGCGAACGTGGCGAACGGCGCCCGCTACGGCGTGATCGTCAATCCCGGCACGTTGGAGATCCGACCGCTGCACGCGCAGTTGCGGCAATCGAACGGGATCAACGGCTACGTGCAACAGACGATCGGCAACGCGCCGCGCACGCCGACGCCGATTTCCGTGACCGAATACGAATGGGGATTTCCGCTCGTGCGCGGCCCGAGCGGCCATCCGACCTTGACCGGCAGCAGTACCAGCAGTCCGAAAATCGGTTGGGGCCCGATGCAGGCGTCGGGTTCGGTGGTGACCGCGCGATGTTCGTGGTCGCTCGCCGACGGCAACGTCCCTCCGCCTCCGCCGCCGGTGACGGCGCCGCCCGCGCCGACCCCACCCGGCCGACAGCCGGCGCCGACCGCACAGCCGGCGCCCGCCAGCGCGACGCCGGCCGACCCGTGTGCGCCGGGGCTGCAGCCCCGCGTGACGACACAGGCGACGTCGACGCTTCGCGGCGCGGCGCCGAGCAAAGACGGCGAGAAGATCGTCGCCTGCGGCCAATGACCGGCGCGAGCTCGCCCCTCTGAGCGCTCGTCAGCGTCTGCCGCCGCCTCCGCCGAAGCGTCCGCCGAAGCCGCCGGCCGAGTGATCGGCGAACCCGCCGGCTCGATCGCCGCCGCCGAAGTCGGAGAAGCGCTGCGACATGTCGCCGCCGCTGCTGCGCGCCGAACTCTCGCGATCTGCCCACGGCCCGGCGTCCGGCGCCGACTTCCAGTCGCCGCCATCCGAGTAGCGCTGCCAGCCGCCGTCGGAGTTCCGATACACGTTGCCGTCGGCGTCGGCGTAATGATCGTTGCCGCTGCCGGAATCCCAACTGTGCGTCTCGCCGGTATGCGCGTCGTACGTCGTCGTGTCGGCGTCGCGGCTATAGCCCTGCGGTCCCGCGGTCGCATCGACGCTGCGATCGATCGAGCTGCCGTCGGCGCCGGTCGCCGCTGCGCTCGACGCGTACGACCGCTGGCCCGAATAGACGTTGTAGTTCGTACCGCGCGAGACGTCGCCTTGCGTGCCGTTCTGCGTCGTGAAGCTGCGGTTGTAACCGGCGCTCGCGTTGCCGGTGTACGCGTCGTACTGCCGCCCGCCCGAGTAGTTGCCTTGCGTGCCGGTCACCGGATTCACGTAATGACCGCTCGCATCGGTGCCGGCGTAACCGGGACCTTCGTACCAACTGCGCTGGCCCGAATAGTTCGCACCGTAAACGTTCGCGCTCGCGACGGCGCAGCACGCATCGCCGTAGTACGGCACCGCGCCGTAATCCCATGCGTAGGCGTCGAGCCCGAACGCCGCGAAGCCGTACGTCAGACCGATCGCCGGGTCGTACACCGGTGCTGCCGCGAGGCCGTACGTCCACGGTGCCGCGTACCACGTCGTGCCGACCCACGGCGAATAGGCGTAGCCGGTGCCGTACACGACCGTCCCGCCCGGTTCGACGACGGTGCCGAGGTAACCCGGCGTGTAGCCTTCGTACACGACGTCGTTGGTACCGCCGTAGATCTTCACGTACGTCACGTAGTGCAGCGGCGACGTGGGCGGAATGGCGTACACCGCATCGGGCACCGTCGTCGCCACGGTCCACGGCCCGCCGAGATCGGTTGCGGTGAACCACACGCCCGCGCTGACGGCGTAGAACGTGCCGTCCGCCGCTTGCACGATCGGCACCGATGCGTTCTGTACGCACTGCAACGTCGTGCCCGCGATCGGCGAGAAGATCGGAATCCCGTCGATCTGCGGCGTGAAGGTCGGGCCGTTGCTGCGCGGCACCGACGCCGTCTGCGGAATCGAATTCGCGATCACCGCTTCACGCGCTTGCGGCGTGCCGGCGACCTGCGTCAAAACCACCGACGCCGCCGCATCCGACGGAATGCGTTTGAAGTCGGGCGGCAACGCATCCGAGGCCACGAATTGCCACGGCCCGGTGAATGCGGACGCCGTGAACCAACGGCCCGACAACAGCGCGTAG
>DASRZO010000078.1:0-3068 GCA_035686405.1 Pseudomonadales bacterium
CCGAGCTCGGGCTCGGACCTCGCGAGCTTGCGCACGCAAGCCGTCCGCGACGGCGACTACTACGTGATCAACGGCTCGAAGATCTGGACGTCGCTCGCGCACAAAGCCGCGGTCGGCATCATGGTCGCGCGCACCGATCCGACTGCGCGCAAACACAAAGGACTCTCGACGTTCATCATCGACATGCACGCGCCGGGCGTCGACGTACGGCCGATCGACGACATGACGGGACATCCGAACGAATACAACCAGTGCTTCTTCACGGACGTGCGCGTCCCGGTCGGCAATCGTATCGGCGCGGAAGGCGATGGCTGGCGCATCAGCAACACGCAACTGCAGACCGAACGCGTCGCACTCGCCAAACCCGGCGCGATCTGGGGCAGCGGCCCGACCGCGCGCGACCTCGTCGACGGGTTGCGCGACGCCGGCGCCCTCGCCGATCCGTTGGTACGGCAACAAGCGGCGGAGCTCTACATCGAAGGCGAAATCCTGCGTCTGTTGAAATACCGCAACTTGAGCGACCGGATGGCCGGCCGCCCGCTCGGCCCGGAGTCGGCGGTGCAGAAGGCGCTGTCGTCACCGCACGGTCAACGCATCATGGCGCTCGCGCTCGAATGGATGGGGCCGCGCGGGCTGACCCGCGGCGCGACGCCGTTCGCCAACGAGTCCGGCGAGGGGGTGCAACGCGCGATCGGCGAGCTCGGCGGTTGGAACTGGGGTATCTGGTTCAGCCCCGCCGTCACGCTCGGCATCGGCACGACCGAAATCATGAAGAACGTGATCGCCGAACGGTTGCTCGAGATGCCGCGCGAGGACGATCCGGACGTGCGCAAACCGTGGAACGAAACGCTGACGCCGAGAAGCGCATCGTGAGGAGGACCGCAGCGTGAATTTCGCATTCGACGAAGATCAAAACCGCTTGCGCGATTCGGCCGTGCGCTTCCTCCGCGACCGCGTCGATCTGTCGCGCATCACCGGCCAAGGCAACCGCCCCGACACGCGCTACGACCCTGCGCTGTGGCGCGACATCGTCGCGCTCGGCTGGCCGAGTCTGTTGATTCCCGAAGAATACGGCGGATCCGGGCTCACCCCGGTCGATTGGATCGTCGTCAACGAAGAGATCGGCCGCAGTCTCGCGCCGTGCCCCTATTTCGGCACGTTCGCCGGCACGGTCGCGCTGCTGCGCGCCGGCAGCGCGGAGCAAAAGGAACGGCTGCTGCCGGGCATCGGCGCGGGCGAGATACGTTTCGCGCTCGCGTGCAACGAGGCCGAACAGAACGACGCGTTGGACCGCGTCGACGCACGCGTCGCAGGCGGCGCCGTCCGCGGCACCAAACGCTACGTCATCGACGCCGACGACGCGACACACTTCGTCGTCAGCGCGCGCGACTCGAGCGGCTCGTTAGGGTTGTACGTCGTCGAGCGGCGCCAGCCGTCGGTCGCGGTCGTCCCGCTCGAATGGATGGACGTCACACGCCGCGTCGGCACCGTCACATTCGACGGCGCGCGCTGCGAACGGCTGCCCGCCGATTTCGATGCGGCGTGGCGCTGGATCCTCGACCGCGTTCTGCTCGCGCTTTCGGCCGAAAACGCCGGCGGCGCCGAGGCGATCCTGCAGCGCACCGTCGAGTACGCGAAGCAACGCATCCAGTTCGGCAAACCCATCGCGTCGTATCAGGCGATCAAACACAAATGCGCCGACATGTTGATGAAGGTCGAGTCGGCCAAGGCCTTGACGTACTACTGCGCGTGGGCGCTCTCGGGCGACGAACCGGTCGGCGCGCTGTCGGCCGCGATGGCGAAGAGCTTCACGTCCGACGCGTACCGCTTCTGCACCAGCGAAGCGATCCAAATCCACGGTGCGATCGGCTTCACGTGGGAGATGCCGGTGCACCTGTACTTCAAACGTGCGCGCGCCAACGCGGTGATGTTCGGCGCGCCGGCCGTCCACCGCGATCGCGTGATCGAACTGGTGACCGCCGCATGACGATCGCCGCCGGTCGCGCACGCCCGCTCGACGGCGTGCGCGTGCTCGACTTCACCACGATGGTGTCCGGGCCGTATTGCACGCGCCTGCTCGCCGACGTCGGCGCGACGGTGATCAAGCTCGAGAGCCCGACCGGCGATCTGTTGCGCGCCGCGGTCCCGCACGGCGCGTCCGGCAGCCGCTACTTCGCCGCGTTCAACGCCGGCAAACGCAGCATCGTCGTCGACCTGAAGCAGCCTGACGGCGTCGCGCTGGCGCGGGAACTCGCCGCGCACTGCGACGTCGTCGTCGAGAACTTCCGCCCCGGCGTGATGCACAAGCTCGGCCTCGGGTACGCGGCGCTCGCGGCGGCGAACCCGGCGCTGGTCTATTGCTCGATTTCGGGTTTCGGCCAGACCGGACCGATGCAGGATTGGCCGGCGTACGCGCCGATCGCGCACGCGCTGTCCGGCTTCGACCACGTGTTCACGCAAGCGCAGGAAAGCGACGGCGCGCCGCCGATCGCGGCGATTCAGGTCGCCGACGTGCTGACCGGCGCATTCGCCTTCGGCGCCGTGCAGTCCGCGTTGATCGCGCGCTATCGCACCGGCCGCGGCGACTACGTCGACGCCACGCTGCTCGAAGCGGCGATGGCGCTCGTCACCGGCGACCTGCAGATGCCGCAGATCGAGACGAACACACGCATCACGACGTTCAAGGCGGTGCGGGCGCGCGACGGCTACGTGATGCCGGTGATCCTCACAGACAAGGCGTTCGAGGCGCTCGCCGACGTCGTCGATCCGACGCTGCGCGGCGACCCGCGCTTCACGACGCGCGAACGGGCGAAGCACTTTCCGGAACTGCGCGCCGCGATAGAACGCTGGACGTCGCGGCACGATGCGCGGCATTGCCAGGAAACGTTGATGGCGGCCGGCGTACCGTGCGCACGCTACGCGACGCTCGACGACGTGCTCGACGAACCGCAGCTGCACGCGCTCGGCGCGTTCGCGACGCTCGAAGACGCGAGCGGCGCGTTCGTCGTCAACAACGCGCCGTTCCGTTTCGGCAACGCCGACCGTGGAATTCGCGGCGGCGCGCCGGC